>CBIHPZ010000013.1:0-16927 GCA_966211865.1 uncultured Aquabacterium sp. | reverse complement strand
TGGCGCTCATCGGGGGTACCTGCGATGTGGAGATGGGTTCGATCATGCCTTGTCGACTGTCCGGTGTGGGGAATTGAAATGGAGCGGGTCCAGCACGATGGATTCGCGGCTGGCCGCGGCCTGGGCAATGGCCAGCGTGGCCTGCAGGCTGCGCGTGGCCGAGGCCAGGTCGCAGCACGGCGGGGCCTCGCCGCGCACGACGGCGCAGAAGTGATCGAGCTGGCGCACCAGCGGGTCGCCGGGGGCGCGCGGCAGGCGCTCGGCCTTCAACGCGGCCTGCCAGGACGGCTCGGCCTGGGTGTACAGGTCCAGCGTCGGCAGCAGCAGCGAGCCGTGCGTGCCCACCAGCATGCAGCTGTTCTGCTCCGGGTGCGGGTCGTAGCGCGGGTCTTCGCCGCTGGTCAGTTCCCAGCTGCACGGGCTGGCGCCGCAATCGCTCAGCAGCAGCGTGCCGAGCACGCCGCTGGCAAAGCGCAAGGCCACGGCGGCCGTGTCCTCCACCTCGAAGCCGCGGGCCGCGCTGGACGCCATGGCCTGCACCTCGGCGATGTCGCCCAGCAGGGTGCGCAGCACATCCACCTCGTGCACCAGGTTGATCAGGATGGGGCCGCCGCCGCGCAGCGCGCGCCACGGGCCCTCGGCGAAGTAGCTGGCCGGCTTCGCGAACACGGCCGTGGCCTGCACCGCCACCAGCCGGCCCAGCCGGCCGCTGTGCAGCACCTGGGCCGCGGTGTCGATCACCGGGCTGTGGCGGCGGTGGTGGCCCACCAGCACCGGCACCTTGCTGCCGGCGGCCCACTGCGCCAGGCGCAGGGCCTCGTCCAGGCGGCCGGCCACCGGCTTTTCCACCAGCACCGGCACGCCCGCCGCGATGCAGGCCATGGCCTGCGGCACATGCAGTTCGTTGGGCGTGGCGACGATCACGCCGTCCGGCCCAACATCCGCCAGCAGGCGGTCGAGCGAGGGGTACACCGCCACACCGCGTTCGGCGGCGGCCGCGGCCGCGGCGGGCATCGGTTCGGCGATGGCGACCAGTTCGCACTGCGCATGGGCGCGAATCAGGTCGGCATGGCGCCGGCCGATCAAGCCGGCACCGGACACCGCGAGGCGCAGCCTGGTCATGTCCATCTCCTCAGGAAAGAAGCGGCCACGGCGCCATTCGCGCGGCGGCCGCCTGTCAGGGCCCGCTCAGAACGCGGTGCGCAATCCCGCCTGCAGCACGGTCTTCTGCGAGATGTAGTTCTTCAGGTCGCCGGTGGAGATCGATCCCCCCGCATACAGGAAGGTGTTCTTCGACAGCGCATAGCGCGCCGACAGCGCGAACTTGCCCAGGTCCTGCTGCTGGCCGGTGGCGCTTTCGTAGCGCACCTGCGTGTGGTTCACGCCCAGCGTCGTCAGGCCGATGGGCACCTCGGCACCCAGCGTGTAGCCGCGGGTCTCGCGCATGTTGAAGGTGATGGGGCCGGTCACCACCAGGTTGGACACGCCCGAGGCCGCGCCATTGCCGCTGCCGGTGGCCAGCTTGCGGTTGTCCTGGAAGCCGCCCAGCACCTTGACCACGCCGAAGTCGTAATTGGCGCCGAAGGTCAGCGACTGGTTGCTGCGGTCGCCGCCAATGCGGGCCTTGTTCCATTCATAGGACAGCGCCGCATTGAAGGGCCCGATGCCATAGGCCGCCTTGACGCCGCTGAAGCGGTCGGCCGTGCCTTCGCCCGGCGCCCATTGGCCGGCCACGCTGAATCCGCCCCAGCGCGGCGATTGCCATTGGAAGACGTTGTCGGCCCGCGGCGCATTCAGCCACAGCGGCAAGGCCTTGCCCATGTTGGTGACGCCGGTGCCCGGGTTGTTGACCAGTGCATTGCCGAACGGGTTCGACAGGCCCATCACCGAATCCTCGAGGATGTATTGGCGGCCCAGGCGCAATTCACCCAGGTTGGTCGACGAGAGCGACACGAAGGCCTGGCGGCCGAAGCCGCGCCCGCCCTGCGCCAGGCTGCCGGTGTCGGCCAGCACGCCGCCTTCCAGCACCACGCCGGCCTTCAAGCCACCGCCCAGGTCCTCGGTGCCGCGCACGCCCCAGCGCGAGCCATTCAGGCCATTCACCGTGCCGTCGTTCATCACGGTCTGGGTGTCGCCACCGGCCTTGCCGCCCGCCTTGTAGCGGGTGACGTTGAGGTCGATCAGCGCATACAGCGACACCGCCGATTGCGCCTGCGCCGCACCAGCCGCTCCCACCAGCGCGGCCAATGCCAAGGATTGGATCTTCATTCGATGACTCCTCGTTGAGGGTGTGTTTTGACCGCGACGTTCAGCGCGGAACCGGACATGGCTCCGCCCTGCCCTGCGCCGCGGACCCAGCACAGGGTTGGAAATCAGTGAAGGGCGTGGATCAGCCGGCCGGCGGATCGGCGGCCGCTGCGGCGGCGGCATGCGCCCCGCCGAGGAACAGGCGCTCCAGGTGTGGATCGGACAACAACTCGTCCGCCGGCTTGTGCAGCACCAGGCGGCCGGATTCGAGCGCGATGGCTTCGTCGGCCATCTTCAGCGCGCTTTTCACGTTCTGCTCCACCATCAGCACGGTCGTGCCCTGGTCGGCCAGGCGGCGCAGCAGGCGGAACACGTCCTGCACCACCAGCGGCGACAGGCCGATGGAAGGCTCGTCGATCAGGATCACGCGCGGCCGCAGCAGCAGCGCGCGGCCCACTTCCAGTTGCTTCTGCTCGCCGCCGGACAACGAAGAGGCCGCACTGTGCAGGCGCTCCTTGACGCGCGGGAACAGCTCCAGCACCTCCGGAATGCGCTCGTGCGTGGTCTTCATGCCCAGCGTGATGCCGCCCAGTTCCAGGTTCTCCCAGACGCTGAGCTGGCCGAACAGGTTGCGGCCCTGCGGCACGAAGGCCACGCCGTGCTTCACCAGCAGGTCCTTGGCCTGCGCGCCGGTGATGTCCTCGCCTTCCAGCCGGATGCGGCCTTCGCGCACCTTCAGCAGGCCGAAGAGCGTCTTCAGCACCGTGGACTTGCCCGCGCCATTGGGGCCCAGCAGCAAGGTGATCTTGCCGCGCTTCGCCTTCAGGCTGAGCTTGTTGAGGATGGTGAATTCGCCATAACCGGCGACGACGCCGTCGAACTCGATGGCGGTCTCGGACGGCGCCGGCACGGCGGCGGGCGACGCGGGGCCTCGGGCGGTGGTGGTCATTGCAGCAGTCATGGCGTCAGCTCCCGAGGTAGGCGTCCAGCACCTGCTTGTTGGCGCGGATTTCCGCGGGCGTGCCCACGGCCATCACGCTGCCCTCGACCATCACCAGGATGCGGTGGCACAGGTCCATCACGAAGTCCATGTTGTGCTCGATCACGACGAAGCTGCCGCGGCGCGTGCGGTTCAAGTCCTTCAGCAGCGTGCTGATGCCGCCGACCAGGCTGGGATTCACGCCGGCGCAGGGCTCGTCCAGCAGCACCAGGTCGGGCTCGCTCATGAAGGCCATCGCGATGTCCACCAGCTTCTGCTGGCCATAGCTCAATTCGCCGGCGCGCTTGTCGGCCACGTGGCGCAGGCGGAACTGGTCGATCAGGGCATCGGCCTTGCCGCCCAGGCCCGAATCGGTGGGCGCGAACATGCGGCCCAGCATGGAGCCCTGGTGCTCCTGCGCCGCGACGATCAGGTTGTCGCGCACGCTCATGCGGCCGAACACCTGCAGCGTCTGGAAGGTGCGCCCCACCCCCAGGTGATTCAATTCCTGCGGCGAGCGGCCGGTGATGTCGCGGCCATTCAATTCAATGCGCCCCTCGTCCGGCGCAATCTGGCCGAGCACGCTGTTGAACATGGTGGTCTTGCCGGAACCATTCGGCCCGATGACGCCGAAGATCTCGCCCGGCATCACCTCGAAGGACACGCCGCGCACGGCACAGATGGCCCCGTAGGACTTCTTCAGGTCGCTGACCTTGAGGACAGGGCCGATCATGAACGGGCCTCCTGGCGGGCGGTGATGGGGGTGATCGACGCGCCGCCCGTCACACCCGCCGCCGGTGCCGCGGCGGCGGCGGCCATGCGCGCGGCCGACTCCTCCCGCAGCCGCCGGCGTGCCCGCAGGCGATCGGGAATGCTCAGCAATCCTTCGGGCAGCCACAGCATCAGCAGCACCACCGCCGAGCCGAAGACGAAGAGGTACCAGCCTTGCGCGAAACGCAGCCATTCAGGCAGCAGCACGCCCACCGCCGAGCCCAGCACCGGGCCGAAGAAATAGCCCGGGCCGCCGACCACCACCATCAGGTACATCATGATCGACGCGCCGACGGTGAATGGCGCCGGCTCGATGAATTGCACGAGCGACGCGAAAAGCGCACCCGCAATGCCCGCATACACCGCGCCGATCGCGAAGGCCAGCAGCGTGTAGCCCTGGATGTGGATGCCCAGCGATTCGGCGCGGATCGGGTTGTCGCGCAGCGCGGTGAAGGCCTTGCCCCAGGGCGAGCGCAGCAGCTTCCACAGCAGCGCCCCCAGCAGCACGGTGACGCCCAGCACGAAGTAGTAATACGCCAAGGGCTTGTCCAGCGACTGGCCCAGCAGCGAAGGCCGCTCGATGCCATTGATGCCGAAGGTGCCGCCGGTCAGCCATTCCTCGTTGCGCATCACCAGCCACACCGCGGTGTTGAATCCCAGCGTGGCAAAGGCGAGGTAGATGGATTGCACGCGCAAGGCGGGAAAGCCCAGCGCCAGTCCGATCACGAAGCAGCCGGCCATGGCCACCGGCAGGCCGATCCAGAAGCTGATGCCGGCCTTCATCAGGATGGCCACGGTGTAGGCGCCGATGCCGAAGAAGGCGGCGTGCCCCAGCGATTTCTGGCCCGCATAGCCGATGGTGAGGTTCAGTCCCATGTTGGCGATGATGAACACCAGCCAATAGGTCAGCAGGTAGAGCCCGTAGCTCTTGAGCGTGGGCGGCAGCAGCAGCAATGCCGCCGCGCCCGCCACGATGAGGATCCATTGCAGTCGCTTCATTGCATCAAACCTTGCGTTCCGTCTTGCGGCCCAGCAGCCCCTCGGGCTTGAACAGGATCACCGCCATGAAGATCACCAGCGCCACCGCGTCCTTGTAGGCGGGGGAGATGTAGGCCGCGGCCAGGTTCTCGGCCACGCCCACCAGCACGCCACCCAGCAAGGCACCGCGTGAATTGGTGAAGCCGCCGATGATGGCCGCGAAGAAGGCCTTGGTGCCCAGCGATTCGCCCATGTCGAACTTGGCCAGGTACACCGGCGTCACCAGCAATGCCGCGGCACAGGCCAGCAGCGCATTGACGGCAAAGGTGTAGAAGATCATGCGGTTGACGTTGATGCCCAGCACGGTGGCGCTTTCGGTGTTCTGCGCCACCGCCTGCATGGCGCGGCCGGTGACCGTGCGGCCCAGGAAGGCCTGCGTGCCCAGCACCAGCGCCAGGGCCAGCACCAGGGTGCCGACGTCCGCGGCGCTCACGGTGACGCCGGCCACCGAGAACAGCTTCTCGCCGAACAGGCTGGGGAATGGGTGCGCCTCGGCGCTGTAGCCGGCGCGAATGCCATTGCGCATGGCCATCGCCAGGCCGATGGTGGCCACCAGGATGGGCATCATCCCGAACTTGAACAGCGGGTCGACGATGCCGCGCTTGAAGGCGTAGCCCAGCACCCCCACCGCCACCACGCAGGTGCACACGAAGGCCAGCAGCAGCGGCGCGCCGAGCGCGGCGAAGCCCAGCATCATGAAGGCCGGCAGCATCACGAATTCACCCTGGGCGAAGTTGATCGTGCCCGAGGCCTGCCACAGCAAGGTGAATCCGAGCGCCGCCAGGGCATAGATGCTGCCCGTGGCGATGCCCGATATGAGCAATTGGAGAAAGTCGGTCATGGTCGTCGGTCAATCATTCAATTCATTCAATGCCATTCAGTGCCAGCTGCACGACGGCCTCTGAGGTCTTCAATGGCGAGGGTGGCGACAGCGGCGCCTGGGGCGTCGGCAGCCGCTGCGCCGCGCCATTGGCCAGCGGCGGCAGGTAGTCGACGACGGCCTGGCGGCCATGGCGAACCTCCATCAGGAAGCTCATGCGGTCGAGATCGCCCTTGCGGTCGTATTCGGTGTACATCAGCGCCCCGGGGTGCCGCGCGGCATTCACACGCAATCCCTTCATCGCCTGCACCAGCGCCGCCCGGTCGGCGCGGCCCGCCCGTTCGATGGCGATCTTCATCACGTGCACGCCGGCATAGCCCTTCATGCTGTTGTGATCGGGCTCGGCCTGGAAAGCCGCCACGTAGCGCTCGCGAAAGCGCTGGATGGCCGGGATGGGGGCGTCGACGGTCAGCCCCACGTGCGCGATCACCCCTTCCGCGGCCGCGCCGGCCAGCTCGATCACCTTCGGGCTCACCAGCGTGCTTTCGCCATAGATCGGCTTGCGCCAGCCCTGCTTGCGCAGTTCGCGCAAGGCGCGGGCCGACTCTTCCTCGTGGCAATAGACGATGACCGCATCCGCCCCACTCGCCTGCACCGCCGACACCGCGGGCGCGAAGTTCGCCTCGCCCTGCGGCGTGGGCACCGCCAGCGCCAGTTCGGCGCGGCCGGTGCTCATCGCCAGCTTCAACGCGTCGAACCCACCGCGACCGAAGTCGTTGTCGACGTAGATCAGCGCCACGCGGCGCAGCGTGGTGCGCTCGGACAGGTACACCGCCAGCTTGGGCATCGCGATGGCCTGCGTGAAGCTGGTGCGGAACAGCGACGGGTGGCCCTGGCGGGTGATGGCCATGGCTTCGCCGCCGATGAAGTGCGGCACTTCCGCCGGGCGCGTGTGCACCATGCTGCTGAGCACCGAGGCCGAGTACACCGGGCCGAACACCGCGAAGTGATCGTCCTTCACCGCCTGCTGCACCTGCGCCGCGGCCGTCGCGGGGTCGGACCGCGTGTCGGCCACCGTGGCCTGCAACGGCCGGCCCAGCACGCCGCCTTCCTCGTTGACGTGCCGCACCGCCAGCTCGGCACCGCGGCGGAAGCTGATGCCGGCCGCGGCGCCGCCGCCGGTGAGCTCCGCCACGATGGCGATGCGCAGCGGCTCAGGCGCGCCGGGTGGGGTGGGTGCGGCGGGTGCGCTGGGGGCCGTCGGAGTGCCCAGCGCGGCCCGCGCCGGCCAGCCGCCCACCACGGCCGAGGCCATCGCCACCATCCAATCGCGCCGCTCCAGCCGCGGGCGCGGGCGGCCTGGCACCTTCGCGCCGTTCATGCAGCCGTCCATGGTGATCAGCGTGCACGGGCGCTCAGTCGGCCAGCGCGGGCAGGGTGTCCTTCACCTCCTGCTTGCCATTGCGCACCTCGACCAGGAAGCTCTCGCGGTTGAGGTCGCCCTTGCCGTCGATGCTCACGTCCATCAGCACGCCGGGTTCCTTGGCCACGCTGATCTTCAGGCCGTGCAGGGCCTTGGCCACCGCCACGCGGTCGAACTTGCCCACCTTCTCGATGGCGGCCTTCAGCATGTAGACGCCGCTGTAGCCCTTGATGCCGTTGTGGTCCGAGACGTACTTGAATTCCTTCTCGAACTTGGCACGGAAGGCGCGGATGGGCGGATTGGGCGCATCCACCGTGAGGCCCACGTGCGCAATGGCGCCATTGGCCGCTTCGCCCGCCAGGTCGATCACCTTCTGGCCGGTCAGCGTGGTTTCGCCCACGATGGGCTTGGTCCAGCCCTGCTTGCGCAATTCGCGCAATGCGCGGGCCGATTCCTCTTCATTGGTGTAGACGAAGATCGCATCCGGGTCGGCCTGCTTGGCCTTCAGCACCGGGGCGGAGAAATCGACCTGGCCGGCGTCGGTGGAGACCTCGGCCACCACCTTCACGCGCCAGCCTTCCAGCGCCTTCACGATGGCGTCCTTGCCACCCTTGCCAAAGTCGTTGTTCACGTAGATGACCGCGGCCGTCTTCGCCTTCAGCGAGCCGGCGATGTAGCGCGCCACCTTGGGCATGGCGGTGGCCTGCGTGAAGCTGGTGCGGAAGATGTACGGGTTGCCCTGCTGGGTGATGGCGGTGGCTTCGCCGCCGGTGAAATTGGGGATCTCGGCGCGCTTGGTCTCCGCCATGCTGACCAGGATGGAGCCGGAGAACACCGGGCCGAACACCGCGAACACGTCCATGTCCACCGCCTTTTGCGCCAGGCCCTTGGCCACGCCGGGGTTGGATTGCGTGTCCATCACCGTGTTCTCGATCTTGCGGCCCAGGATGCCGCCGGCGGCATTGATTTCCTTCACGGCCAGTTCAATGCCGTTCTTGAAATTGGTGCCGGCGGTGGCGCCGGTGCCGGTCAGTTCGACCAGGCTGGCGATCTTGACCGGCCCCTGCTGGGCCTGGGCGGCGCAGGTGCCGGCCAGCAGGGCCAGGGCCAGCAGCGTGCGGCGGGTGGGGGTCATGGTTTGTCTCCTTGGGCGTGGGTGAAACGGTCTGGGATCAGGGCCGGGACAGCACGGCCCGGATCTCCGACAGGTCGGCCTGGACGCGGCGCGCCACGTCCTCGTAGCCGAAGAAAGCCAGGTACTCGGGCACCTGCTGCACCAGCATCTCGTAGCCGGGGTGGGCGGCCTGGCCGCGCTGCTGCACCGCGCGCAGCAGCGGCGTGGGCTGGTTCTTCATCAGGATGTCGACGACGGCCGCCTCGGGGTCGAGTGCCGCCACGTCGAGCGGCAGCGGGTCGCTGTCGTGCAGGCCCTGCGGCGTGGCCTGCACCACCAGGTGGCAGCCGGCCGGGTCGGGTTCGTTCAGCGCCACCGCCTCGGCGCCGAAGTCATGGCGCAGCCGCGCGGCCACCTGTTCGGCCCGGCCCGGCGCGCTGTCGTACAGGGCCACCGTGCCGACGCCGCGCTGCGCCAGGGCGGCCGCAATGGCCACGCCGGCGCCACCCGCGCCCACGACCAGCACGCGCCGGCCGGCCATGGGCAGGCCGAAATGATCGAGCGCCTTGACGAAACCCAGGCCATCGAACAGCGCGCCCTCGATCGTGCCGTCGGCATTGCGGCGCACGGCATTCACCGCCCCCACCAGCCGGCCGAGCGGATCGCAGCGGTCCAGCAGGTCCACCATCGCCGTCTTGTGCGGGATCGACAGCCACAGCCCATCGACGTTCTTGGCCCGCAGGGTGCTGTTGACATAGACCGCAAAATCAGCGGGTGCGACCTGGGCGGGCACCAGCACCGCATCGATGCCGAAGCGCTGGAAGACATGGTTGAACAGCTCGGGCGCGCGCACCTGGGCGATCGGATCGGCCAGGATCTGGAACACGCGGGTCGAACCGTGGATGGCAGTCATGGGCGGGCGGCGGATTCGGGTGTCACGCAATGGCGTTTGTCTTGGAGCGTGACGATATGCAAGCGCCCCCGCGGCCACAACAAATCACGACAGCAGTTGTGCGATAGGCGCACAACTTGTGCGAACATCAATGCCACTTCGGGTTACCACCATGGAAAGCGACGCGCCAGCCATCGACCGCAAGGACCTGATCGATGGCCTGGGCAAAGGCCTTCGCGTCATCGAATGCTTTGATTTCGAGCATCCGCGCATGACGACGACCGAGGTCAGCGCGCGCACCGGCCTGTCGCGCGCGGCGGCGCGGCGCCACCTGCTCACGCTGTGCCATTTCGGCTATGCCAACACCGACGGCCGCTATTTCTGGCTGGCGCCGCGGGTGCTGCGCCTGGGCCGGAGCTTTCTGGATTCGGCGCGGCTGCCGCGGCTGGTGCAGCCCTTCATCCAGCGCATCTCGATGCAGTGCGGCGAGACGGTCAACTTCAGCGTGCTCGATGGGCACGAGATCGTCTACGTGGCGCGCAGCAACCCGCCCAAGCTGGTCTCCATCGGCTACCACGTGGGCGCGCGCGTGCCGGCGCACGTGGTGGCGCCGGGTCCGGCCATCCTGTCCACGTTCACCGAAGCCGAACTCGAGCACTGGCTCGGCCAGCATGAATTCGTCTCCTTCGTGGCCGATGCCACCTGCGGCCGCGCGCAGTTCCTGGCCCAGGTGCAGGCGGCCCGGTCGCTTCATTACTGGATCACGCAACAGCAGCTCGACCTGGGCCTGTGCGGCATTGCCGTGCCGCTGCGCGACCACAAGGGCGCGTGCACCGGCGCCATTGGCATGACGGTGCAGCGGCAAACCTATTCGGAGCCGCAGATGATCGAGAAGCTGCTGCCGCTGCTGCGCAGCGCGGCGCAGGAGTTGCGCGGCATTCTTTGAATCGGCGCACGCCACTACTCGTGCAACCCCAGGGCCATGATGGCGGCCAGCGTTCCATCGGCCGCGATGGCGCGCAATCCGGCATTGAAGTCGGCCACCTTGCGTTCATGGCCCGGCACGGCCCGTGAAAACGCATTGAAGAACCGCGCCGACTTCAGCGGCTTGTCCAGCGACACCACCCGCGGCGCCTCGCTGGTGAAGCGCGTGGCCAGCGCCTGCTCGACCACCGAACGCTTCTCGAGCACCAATTGCACGCGGCCGGCCAGCAGCTTGCGCAGGTTCAGCAGGTAGTCGGACACCGGTTCCTTCATCAGGAAGTCCGCCGCATCGAACTCCGGCGTGTAGCTGGCGCCCAGGATGGTGCCGATGCGGTAGGGCCGCAGGTCCTCCAGCGACTGGTAGCGGATGCCCGCGTCCCTCAGGCTGAAGAACACCACCTCGGCCTGGCCGATGGGGTCGGTGTACAGCAGGCGTTCGGCCCGTTCGGGCGAGTGGTAGGCCCCCAGCAGCGCCTCGGCCTCGCCCGTGGCCACCATGCGCAGCGCGCGCGCCCACGGCACATAGGACACGGTGACCGCGTAGCCCGCGCGTTCGAAGGCGCGCTGGGTCACGGCGACCAGGTAGCCGCCCTGCTTCTCCAGGTCGGTGGCCAGGTGGACGCTGGGCGCGGCCTCCGCGGCGCCCGCGTTCTGCGCAAGCCCAGCCGCCATCCACCCACAGGCGGCGGCCAGCAGCAGGCGGCGCGAGCACGGACCGGACGACATGGCATGACCCTCGACACACGGCGCCCCACCGATGGTAGGCAGGGCCGGGCGGCGTGTCGATGCGGCGCTGCGCAGAAGATTCACCGCGCGCCGAACCGTGAGCCGCCGGGCCCGGCACCGAGTGCGCGCATGCATTGGCAATACCTGAATACCCGAATCAAGCATGCTGCATTGCAGCAATTACCAAATGCCACATTTGCGCAAATACATCCTTTAATACCCCAATGCCTCATGTTGCATTGCAGCATTACCGAATGGCACATTTGCGCAAATCGATCGTGCATTGCAGCAATGGCCCACCCATGCCATTTGCGCAAATGGGTATGCAATGTAGGTAATAGCCGTATTTCTCTGGCGCTGCTTTTCCGTATTATGTCGCGCACCGAATGGGGCTGGGGACAAGCATGCCGACAAGCTGGAATTCATTGGTGGACGCCTTGCGCCACCAGGTTCGTGAACGTCCTGAACATGCTGCATTGGTCTTCCTGCCCGATGGCGAAACCGAAGTCGGCCGCCTGAGCTACGCCGAGCTGGACCGCCGCGCGCGTGCCTTCGCCGCGCAGCTGCAGCAGCAGGGCATGCAGGGCCGGCCGGTGCTGCTGATGCTGCCGTCCAGCATCTACTACATCGTCGCCTTTGTCGGCTGCGTGTATGCGGGCGCCATTCCGGTTCCGGGTTATCCGCCGACAAACAGCATGCATGCGCAACGCATGGCCCACATCGTGGCCGACTGCCGTGCGCATTGCGGCATCGTGGCCACGTCCGGCGCATTGGAATCGATCGGCGAACGGCTGCAGCAGCACCTGCCGCAGGGGCTGGACTGCCGGTTCATTGCCATCGACGGCATTGCCACGGAAGCGGATGCGGCCGGCGCCACCGAATGGCAAGAACCGGCGCTGGACCGAAGCAGCATCGCCTACCTGCAATACACCTCGGGCTCCACCAGCCAGCCGCGCGGCGTGGTCGTCACGCACGGCAACCTGCTGGGCTATTGCGAAAGCTACACCGAAGCCGCGGCGGTGAATGGCGACGACGTCTTCGTCACCTGGCTGCCGCTGTTCCACGACATGGGCCTGATCCTGGGCGTGATCCAGGCCCTGCATGCCGGCGCCACCATCGTGATGATGCCGCCGCTGTGCTTCCTGCAGAAGCCGCTGCGCTGGCTGCAGGCCATCAGCCGCTACCGCGGCACCATCAGCTACGCGCCCAACTTCGCCTACGAGCTCTGCGCCTCAGCCCTGGACCAGGCACTGGTGAACACGCTGGACCTCTCGAGCTGGAGCGTGGCCGGCAATGCCGCCGAGCCGGTGCACGCGGACACGCTGGCCCGCTTCGCGCGTCGCTTCGAGCCCTGCGGCTGGCGGCCGGCGGCGATGAACCCGTCCTACGGCCTGGCCGAGGCCACGCTCACCGTCAGCTCGCACCGCCGGCTGCACGCGCCGCGGGTGATCGAGGCGGACGGCGAGGCCCTGGCCGCCGGCCGGCTGGTGCCGCCGGCCAGCGCCGAACGGGCGCATGCGCTGGTCAGCTGCGGGCGGTCCTGGCGCGACACCCGGCTGGCCATCGTCGATCCCGTAACGCATGAAGTGTGCGTCGACGGCCGCGTCGGCGAGGTCTGGGCGCAGGGCGCGCTGGTGGCCCAGGGCTACTGGGAGCGCGGCGACGAAACCGCCGCCACCTTCGGCGCCCGCACCAGCGACGGCCACGGCCCCTGGCTGCGCACCGGCGACCTGGGCCTGCTGCAGGACGGCGAGCTGTACATCACCGGCCGGCTCAAGGACCTGATCATCATCCGCGGGCAGAACCACTACCCGCAGGACATCGAGCACACGATGTACCGCGCCCACCCGGCGCTGGAGGTGGGCCACGGCGCGGCCTTCCCGGTGGAGGTGGACGGGCAGGAGCGCCTGGTGGTCGTGCAGGAGGTGCGGCGCTCGCAGCGCCACAAGATCGACGGCGCGCAGGCGGTGCAGGCCATCCGCAGCGCCATCGCCGAGGTGCATGGCCTGCAGGTGCACGCGGTGCAGCTGCTGCGGCCGGCGTCGGTGCACATCACCTCCAGCGGCAAGATCCAGCGCCGGGCCTGCAAGCAGTCCTACCTGGCGGGCCAGTTCGAGGTGCTGCACACCTGGCAGGAAGCCGAGCCGGCGCGCAGCGGCGAGGCGGCGCCCAGCACCCGCGCGCGGCCGCAGCGGCCGCCGCTGCCGGAGGTGGTGGCGTGGCTGCAGCAGCAGGTGGCCGCGCTGCAGCCGAAGCCCACGCCGCCGCAGGGCGCCGCCGCGGGCACCGAGCCGCCCAGCCCGGTGCTGCCAGGCGACATCGACGTGCACCAGTCCTTCAGCGCGCTGGGGCTCGATTCGCTGAAGCTCACGGCGCTGTCGGCCGAACTGGGGCGCTGGCTGGGCATCGCCATCGATCCGGTGCAGCTGTACAGCCACCCGACCATCGCCGCGCTGGCGCGCCACGCCACGGCCGGCGCGCCCACGCGCGGCACCGCGCCCGGCGCCCAGGCGCAGGCCGAGCCGCTGGCGGTGATCGGCCTGGCCTGCCGCTTTCCCGGCGCCGGTTCCGCCGCCGGCTACTGGCGCCTGCTGGACCAGGGCGTGGACGCCATCACCGAGGTCCCGGCCTCGCGCTGGAACGGCGACGCGCACCACCAGCCCGGCCCCCCGGTGCCGGGCAAGTCCAGCACCAAGTGGGGCGGCTTCCTCGACGACATCGACGCCTTCGACGCCCAGTTCTTCGGCATCTCCCCGCGCGAGGCCGCCGGCATGGACCCGCAGCAGCGCCTGCTGCTGCAGACCAGCTGGCACGCGCTGGAAGACGCCGGCATCGCGCCCGACACGCTGGCCGGCAGCGACACCGGCGTCTTCATCGGCGCGATGACGCACGACTACGAGCTGCTGGAGATCAACCACCGCGCGCCGCTGGACGCCTACTTCGGCACCGGCACGCACGCCAGCATCCTGGCCAACCGCATCTCCTACCAGTTCGACCTGCGCGGCCCGAGCTGGGTGGCGGAGACCGCGTGCTCGTCCTCGCTGGTGGCGCTGCACGGGGCGCGGCTGAGCCTGCAGGCGCGCGAATGCAGCATCGCGCTGGTGGGCGGCGTCAACTGCCTGCTGACGCCGGAGCTCTTCATCGCGCTGTCGCAGGCGCAGATGCTGTCGCCGGACGGCCGCTGCATGAGCTTCGATGCCCGCGCCAACGGCTACGTGCGCAGCGAGGGCTGCGCGGTGCTGGTGATCAAGCGCCTCGCCGATGCGCTGCGCGACCAGGACCGCATCCACGGCGTGATCCGCGGCACCGCGATCAACCAGGACGGCCGCAGCAACGGCCTCACCGCCCCCAGCGGCGAGGCGCAGCAGGCCGTCATCCGCCAGGCGCTGGCGGTCGCCGGCGTGGCCGCGTCCGACGTGAGTTATGTCGAAGCACACGGCACCGGCACCAGCCTGGGTGACCCGATCGAGATGGACGCGCTGAAAGCGACCTACGGCCGGCCTTCGCCGGCGCAGCCCCGGCTGTGGATCGGATCGGCCAAGTCGCAGATCGGCCACACCGAGCCGGTCTCGGGCCTGGCGGGCCTGGCCAAGGTGCTGCTGGCCCTGCAGCACCAGCGCCTGCCGGGCAACCTGCATTTCCAGCAGCTGAACCCGCACATCGACCTGCAAGGCACGCGCTGCGCGGTGTTGTCGCAGCCGCAGGCCTGGCCGCGCGGGGGGGTGCCGCGGCTGGCGGCGGTCAGCTCCTTCGGCTTTGGCGGCGCGAACGCGCACGTCATCGTGGCCGAGCCGCCGGTCGAAGCCGCTGAAGCCGCTCACCCCCCTCCCCCCGCTCACCCCGCTCAGCTCGCTGAAGCCGCACCGGCGGCGCTGGGCGCGCCGGACTGGCCCGCGGCGCAGCTGCTCACGCTGTCGGCCAAGACGCCCGCCGCCCTGCAGCGCCGCGCCGCGCAACTGGCCGCGCTGCTGGAAGACCAGGGGACGCCCGCCGACACCGCCGCATTCCATGCTTTGTGTCATTCAGCAAACGTTTGCGTTTCGGGGTTGAAGCACCGACTTGCGGTGGTCGCGCGCTCGGCGCCCGAGGCCGCCGCGGCCTTGCGCGCGCAGGCGCAGCAGCTGGCGCAGGCGCCGGCATCAAGCCCGGCCGCGCCAACGCCCGGCCGGCTGGCGATGCTGTTCACCGGCCAAGGCGCGCAATACCCCGGCATGGGTGCGGCGCTGTACCGCCACCACCGGCTGTTCCGCGAGGGCATGGACCGCTGCGACGAGCTGCTGCGGCCGCTGCTGCAGGGGCGGTCGCTGGTGCGCGGGCTGTACGGCGACGAAGGCGAGCGCTTCGACCTCGGGCAGACGCAGTACGCCCAGCCGGCGCTGTTCGCGCTCGAGCACTCGCTGGCCGCTGTCTGGCGCGCGGCCGGCCTGCAGCCGCACTGCCTGATCGGGCACAGCCTGGGCGAATACGTCGCCGCCTGCGTGGCCGGCGTGTTCAGCCTGGCCGATGGCCTGAAGCTGGTGGCGCACCGGGGCCGGCTGATGCAGCAGCGCACGCCGCCCGGCGCCATGGTGGCCTTGCGCGGCGATGAACGCCTGGTGCAGGCCTGCCTGGACGAACTGGCCGCCGCCGCGCCCGCCGACGTGGCCGTCGCCGCGCGCAACACGCCCGGCGACGCGGTGGTCTCGGGCCACCCCGACAGCGTGGCCGCGTGGGTCGCACGCTGGCAGCGCGGCGGCGCAGCGGACGACCTGCAGGCCACGCCGCTGCAGGTGCAGCGGGCCTTCCATTCGCCGCTGATGGCCGGCATGCTCGACGAGTTCGCGGCCATCGCGCGCGAGGTCCACTACCACCCCCCGCGCGTGGACCTGGTGTCGAATCTAACTGGTGAATTGCTCGGCCAGCGCGCGACGGACCCGGCCTACTGGGTGGACCACGTGCTGCAGCCGGTGCGCTTCTGGCAGGGCCTGCAGACCGTCGCGCGGCTGGGCTGCACGGTGTTCGTGGAAGCCGGCCCGCACCCGGTGCTCAGCGCCTTCGGCCGCCAGGGCATCGACGGCGGCACCTGGCTGCCCAGCCTGCGCCGCGGCGCCGATGACGAGCAGCAGCTGCTCGACAGCCTGGGGCAGTGGCACGTGCAGGGCGGCGCGGTGGACTGGCGCGGCTGGGCCCGGGCCCGCTTCGAACCGGCGCTGGCCGCGCCGCGGCGGGTCAGCCTGCCGCCCTACCCCTTCGAGCCGGAGCGGCACTGGTTCAAGCCCGGCGCGGCGGCGCGGCACCCTTCGCTGCAGGGCGCTGCGCTGCACCCGCTGCTGGGCCAGCGCCTGGCGCTGTCCGGCAGCAGCGAGCAGCGCTTCAACGCGGCGCTGGACAGCCGCCAGCCCTGGTTCATCGACGAGCACCGCGCCTTCGGCGTGCCGGTGCTGCCGATGGCCGCCTTCATCGAAGCGGCGCTGGCCGCCGTGCGCCACAGCCTGCCGGACGCCTTCCCGGAGTGGACCGTGCAGGGCCTGGCGCTGCAAGGCGCGCTGGCGCTGCCGGAAGGCCGGTGCGCGGAGCTGCAGAGCGTGGTGACGCCGCTGGCTGGCGCACGCGGCCACCAGGTGGCGCTGCTGGCGCGCAGCCGCGCTGACGAAGGCCCTGCCCCCGCAGACCCGCCCGCGCCGGGCGGCGAACCGGGGAGCGATGCCTGGAGCGAATGGCGGCCGCTGGCACAGGCCCGCGTCACCGCCACCGGCCTGCCCGTGCCGCCACCGCTGGACCTGCCCACGCTGCAGGCCCGGCTGGCCGAGCAGGCGGTGGATGGCTTCTACGCGCAGGCCGAGGCCATGGGCCTGCGCTACGGCCCCGGCCTGCAGGGCGTGAAGCGCCTGTGGCTGGGCGAGCGCACGGCGCTGGCGCAGGTCGAACTGCCCGCCCGCGTCGCGGCCGAATCG
>CBIHPZ010000012.1:0-17389 GCA_966211865.1 uncultured Aquabacterium sp. | reverse complement strand
CCACAAACGAAAAGGGCCCGCTTCTTGTGGAAGCAGGCCCTTCGTTTTACCTATGGTCGGGGTGGCGGGATTCGAACTCGCGACCCCTTGCACCCCATGCAAGTGCGCTACCAGGCTGCGCTACACCCCGACTGAGCCTCGCAGTATAGCCTGCGAATCGGGACTTTCAGACCAGAAGCAGGTCGCGGATTGAAAGAAGTTCAGCGCGCAGCTGAGACGGGGCCAATTCGTGAACCTCGGGAACCGGAATCACGGCGGGCGGCGCGGCGTCCGCAGCCTGTTCCACAGGCTCGTGCTCCATCATGACGTCGATCGATTCGGGTGGAGGCGGCGCGTCGGCATCTTCCTGCGCACGCGAAGCAGGCGCCCCGTCGGTCAGCTGGTTGCGAGCACCGCTGATGGTGAAGCCCTGGTCGTACAGCAACTCGCGGATGCGGCGGATGAGCAGCACTTCGTGGTGCTGGTAGTAGCGCCGGTTGCCTCGCCGCTTCATGGGCTTGAGTTGCGTGAACTCCTGTTCCCAGTAGCGCAGAACGTACGGCTTCACGCCGCACAAGTCGCTGACTTCACCGATCGTGAAGTAGCGCTTGGCCGGAATCGCGGGAAGCGGTTTCTCCATTGAAATCAATGGTATCGGCGAGTAAACCTAGACTTTACTCGAACTCTTCTCCAACCGGGGTGTCGCCCTGCACGATCGCCTTCAGCTTGTGGCTGGCATGGAACGTCACGACGTTGCGCGCCTTGATCGGAATGGCTTCGCCGGTGCGCGGGTTGCGACCCGGGCGTGGCGCCTTGCGCCGGATGTTGAAGTTGCCGAAGCCCGAGAGCTTCACGTCGTCGCCGTTGACCAGCGTCTGGTGCACCAGTTCGAAGAACGCCTCCACCATGTCCTTCGATTCACGCTTGTTCAGGCCGAGGCGCTCGAACAGCAGTTCGGCGAGCTCGGCCTTCGTCAGCGTCGGCGTCTCCAGCGAAGGCAGGATCACGCGATCGGGGTTGGGATCCTCGGTGCTCATCGGGCGTTGGGGCTCTCTTCGGAGGATGGGACTTGATCCGCTTCAGGCGCGCAGCCGCGCACCGACCGCCTGGGCAGCACGCTGAATGGCTGCTTGCTTCACGGCTTCGATGCGCTCGTCGGTCCAGGTGGCGTCGGGGTCGAGCAACTCCAGGCGAACAGCCAGGCTGCGCTCACCCGCGCCGATGTCGCCGGTCGCCGCTGAGGGCTTGTAGACGTCGAACAGCGTGGCAGCCTTGACGTAACCGGCAGGGTCGGCGCGCAGCGCGTCGATCAACGCGTCGTGGCTGGCCGCGTCGGGAACGACGAGCGCGACATCGCGCCATGCCGGCTGGTGGCGAGGGATGCCTTCGGCCTGCGGCACCACGCGCTCGAGCACTGCGTCGGCATCGAGTTCGAACACCACCGGCGCCAGCGGCAGCTCGTAGGCCTGGCGCCAGCGCGGGTGCAATTCACCGGCGAAGCCGATGTCGCGGCCGTCCAGCAGCACACGGGCGCTGCGCCCAGGATGCATGGCGGGATGCGGCGCTGCCTCGAAGCGCAAGGCCCGGGGCGCCAGCAGCGCTTCCAGGTCGCCCTTCAGGTCGAAGAAATCGACGTGCCGCTCCTTCGTGCCCCACTGCGTGCGCTCCGCCGCGCCGTAGGCCAGCACCCCGATGCGCAGGGGTTGCGCCACGCCCGCCACCGTACGATCGCCCGCCGCCTGCGTGGGATCGCGCCGTGAGACGCGGCCGATCTCGAACACGCGCACGCGATCGGTCTTGCGCGCCAGGTTGTGCCGCAGCACCTGGACCAAGCTGCCCACGAGGCTCGACCGCATCACGGCCAGCGGGGCGGCGATGGGGTTCAGCACGCGGATCGGGTCGGCGTTGCCGGCCAGCTCCGCTTCCCAGCGCTCTTCGACGAAGCTGAAGTTGATGGTTTCCTGGTAGTCCAGCGCCGCGAGCGCCCGCCGCACCGCATGCGGGCTGCGGCGCGCCTCGTTGAGGCGGCGCGCGGTCACCGGCGCCAGGGGCGGCGTGGCGGGCAGCTTGTCGTAGCCGATCACGCGCACCACTTCCTCGATCAGGTCCTCTTCGATGGCCAGGTCGAAGCGCCAGCTCGGCGGCGTGACGGTGATCAAACCCGGCCCTTCCGAGTAGGACAGTCCGAGGCGGCTGAAGACCGACGCGCAGTCCGCCTGCGTCACCGGCATGCCGATGACCTTGGCCGCGCGGTCGACGCGCAGACCGACCGGCGAAGGCTTGGGCAGGTTCACCTGCTGGTCGTCCATCGGTCCCGCTTCGCCACCGCAGATATCGATGATCAGCTGCGTGATGCGCTCGATGTGCTCGACGGTCTGCGCCGGGTCCACGCCGCGTTCGAAGCGGTGGCCCGCGTCCGTCGAGAAGGCATAGCGGCGCGAACGGCCGGCCACCGCTTCGGGCCACCAGAACGCGGCTTCGACGTAGACGTTGCGCGTGTCGTCCGACACGGCCGTGGCGTCGCCGCCCATGATGCCCGCCAGCGATTCGACCTGACCTCGGCCATCCGCGATGACGCCGACCTGGCCGTCCACCTCGATGGTGTTGCCGTTCAGCAGCTTCAGCTGCTCACCGGCCCGACCCCAGCGGACCACCAAGCCGTCGTGGATCTTGTCCAGGTCGAAGATGTGCGATGGGCGGCCGTACTCGAACATCACGTAGTTCGAGATGTCGACCAGCGCCGTCACCGAGCGCTGCCCGCAGCGCGCGAGCCGGTCGACCATCCAGGCCGGCGTGGCCGCCTTGGTGTTGACGTTGCGTACGACACGGCCAGAGAAACGGCCACACAGGTCCGGCGCTTCGATGCGCACCGGCAGGCGCGCATCGTTGCGCGGCGCCACGGGCGGGAACGCCACCGTCTTCAGCGGCGTTCCGGTCAGCGCGGAAACCTCCCGCGCAATGCCGTACACCGACAGGCAGTGCCCGAGGTTGGGCGTGAGCTTCAGGGTGAAGAGCGTGTCGTCCAGGTTCAGCCACTGGCGCACGTCGGTGCCCACCGGGGCGTCCGTGGCCAGCTCGAGCAGGCCGCCATGGTCCTCGCTCAGCTTCAGTTCGCGCGCCGAGCACAGCATGCCGAAGCTCTCGACGCCACGCAGCTTCCCCGTCTTGATCTCGAAGGGCTTGCCATCTTCGCCCGGCGGCAGGCTGGCACCGACCAGCGCCAGCGGAACCTTGATGCCGACGCGCGCATTGGGCGCGCCGCAGACGATCTGCAGCGGGCCGTCCTTCGAATGCAGCCCCGCATCGACGCGGCACACCCGCAACCGATCCGCGTTAGGGTGCTGCTCGGCCTCGACGATCTCGGCCACGACGACGCCGCTGAACGGCGGCGCGACCGGTCGCAGTTCTTCCACCTCCATGCCGGACATGGTCAGCAGGTTGGCCAGGGCCTGGGTATCGAGCGGGGGGTTGCAGAACTCGCGCAACCAGGATTCAGGGAATTGCATGGGTCGGGGAAGTCAGCGTTCGGGTCGATCGGCGGCGGGCGACGGGGCAGCGTTCAGCGGAACTGCGACAAGAAGCGCAGGTCGCCGTCGAAGAACAGGCGCAGGTCGTTGACGCCGTAGCGCAGCATGGTCAGCCGGTCAGGGCCCATGCCGAAGGCGAAGCCGATGTAGCGCTCGGGATCGAGGCCGAAGTTGCGCACCACGTTCGGGTGCACCTGGCCGGAGCCGGCCACTTCCAGCCAGCGCCCTTTCAGCGGCCCGCTGGAGAAAGCGATGTCGATCTCGGCCGAAGGCTCGGTGAAAGGGAAGAACGAGGGACGGAAGCGCAGCTGCAGGTCGTCGCTTTCGAAGAAGCGGCGGCAGAAATCGGTGAAGACGGACTTGAGGTCCTTGAAGCTCACGTTCTCGCCGATCCACAGGCCTTCGCACTGGTGGAACATCGGCGAGTGGGTGGCGTCGCTGTCGACGCGGTACGTGCGTCCCGGGGCGATGACGCGGATCTCCGGCATGGTCCCGCCCTGCGCCATCAGATCGGCATAACGCGCAGCATGAGCGCGTGCATAGCGCACCTGCATCGGCGAGGTGTGCGGACGCAGGTTCAGCCAGCGGCCCTCCTCGTCCTTCATGTCGACGTAGAAGGTGTCCTGCATCGAACGCGCCGGGTGGTTCTCCGGGTTGTTCAAGGCAGTGAAGCTCATCCAGTCGGTCTCGATCTCGGGGCCGTCGGCCACGTCGAATCCCATGGATCCGAAGATGGCCTCGATGCGCTCCATCGTGAGCGACACCGGGTGCAGTCCGCCGGTGCCGCGATGGCGGCCGGGCAGCGTCACGTCCAGCGCCTCGGCCTTCAGCTGGACTTCCAGCTCGGCCTCGGCGAGTGCCTGGCGGCGCGCCTGCAGCGCTGCTTCGATGCGCTGCTTGGCTTGGTTGATCTCGGCACCGCGGGTCTTCTTCTCGTCGGCGGACAGGGCGGCCAGACCCTTCAGCAACTCGGTCACGCGGCCTGACTTGCCCAGGTAGCGCGCCTTGGCGTTCTCCAGTTCGGCCGGCGTGGGTGCGGCGCTGAAATCACTGCTGGCACCTTCGACGAGTTGGTCGAGATCGTTCATGTCAATCGCAGAAAAGAAAAAGGCCGCCCCGAGGTGACGGCCTTGAATGCTTGCACACCCGCGGACCCGGCGCTGTCGCCAGGCCGGTCCACGGGTGGGATATCAAGCGAGCTGGGCCTTCACCTTCGCCACGATGCTGCCGAAAGCAGCCGGGTCGTTGACAGCCAGATCGGCCAGGACCTTGCGGTCGATGTCGATCGAAGCCTTCTTCAGGCCGGCCATGAACTTGCTGTAGGTGATGCCCAGACCACGCGCGGCGGCGTTGATACGGGCGATCCACAGCTGGCGGAAGACCCGCTTGCGGGTGCGGCGGTCACGGTAGGCGTATTGGCCCGCCTTCATCACCGCCTGCTTGGCGACGCGGAAGACGTTCTTGCGGCGACCGCGGTAGCCCTTGGCCAGGGCCAGGATCTTCTTGTGACGGGCGCGGGCGGTTACACCACGTTTGACGCGAGGCATTGCTTAACTCCTATTCCGTCTCAGATCACAGGCCGGCGAACGGCAGCATTTGCGCCATGTGGCCCATGTTGGTCTCGTGCACGTTGGCAGCGCCACGGAGGTGGCGCTTGCGTGTGGTGGACTTCTTGGTGAGGATGTGGCGCTTGAACGCCTGACCGCGCTTGACGGTACCACCCGGACGGACGCGGAAACGCTTCGCCGCGCTCTTCTTGGTCTTCATCTTGGGCATGACTGCTCCTTCTAAGTGACCCCTGCAGGCGGTCCGGGCAATGCCAGGACGCTTGTACAGCCTGCAGCGGCTTCTTTCCACACGCCCCGGTGACCAAACCGAGGCGGGGATCCGTACAACCTTCTTGCAGTTCGTTCTTACTGCTTCTTCTTGGGCGCCAGCACCATGATCATCTGGCGTCCTTCGAGCTTGGGCATGTGCTCCACCACCGCCACGTCAGCCAGTTCGTCGCGGATGCGCTCGAGCAGGCGCATGCCGATGTCCTGGTGCGTGATCTCGCGGCCGCGGAAGCGCAACGTGACCTTGCCCTTGTCGCCGTCCTCGGCGATGAATCGCCGCAGGTTGCGCATCTTGATGTTGTAGTCGCCTTCGTCGGTCCCGGGCCGGAACTTGACTTCCTTGACCTCGATGACCTTCTGCTTCGACTTGGCTTCTGCGGCCTTCTTCTGTTCCAGGTACTTGAACTTGCCGTAGTCCATCAGCCGGCACACCGGCGGATCGGCCGTGGCCGCAATCTCGACCAGATCGACGTCGGCCTCGCCGGAGAGCCGCAGCGCCTCTTGGATGCTCACGATGCCCAAGGGCTCGTTGTTCACCCCGTTCAAGCGAACCATGGGCGCCATGATTTCGCGGTTGAGTCGATGCTTGCGCTCGACATTGGGCATCCGGCGATCGAGAAAAGTAGCGATGGTGCTAACCCCTACACGGCCCCAAGGCAAGCAACGGGCTCGAACAAAGCAAATGCGCGCGCCTGGGGACCAAGGTCACAACTTGCGGGCGATGTCGGCGAGGATCTTCTGCGCGAAGTCATCGACGCTCATCACGCCGAGGTCCTGATTGCCCCGAGCGCGCACGGCAACGGCCCCGCTTGCCTTCTCCTTGTCGCCAGCGACGAGGATATACGGGACCTTCTGCAAAGAATGCTCGCGGATTTTATACGTGATCTTCTCGTTGCGCAGATCGGTGACCACTCTAAGCCCATGTTTTTGCAGCGTTTTCGCCACTTCAGCAACGTAGGTTGCCTGGCCGTCCGTGATGCTGGCCACCACCACCTGCGTCGGCGCCAGCCAGGCCGGCAGCGCACCGGCATGCTGCTCGATCAGGATGCCGATGAAGCGCTCCAGGCTGCCGACGATGGCCCGGTGCAGCATGACGGGCGTGTGGCGCTGGCCGTCCTCGGCCACGTACTCGGCGCCCAGGCGCTCGGCCATGAAGAAGTCGACCTGCATCGTGCCGCACTGCCACTGACGGCCCAGGGCGTCCTTCAGCGTGTACTCGATCTTCGGGCCATAGAAGGCGCCGTCGCCCGGGGCGATCTGGAACTCCACGCCTGAGGCCTTGAGCGACTCGATCAGGGCCGCCTCGGCCTTGTCCCAGCTCTCGTCGGAGCCGATGCGGGCATCGGGACGCGTCGCGACCTTGTAGAGGATCTCCGTGAAGCCGAAGTCCTTGTAGACCGCCTGCAGCAGCGCCGTGTAGGCCACGCACTCGGCCTGGATCATGTCCTCGGTGCAGAAGATGTGGCCGTCGTCCTGCGTGAAGCCGCGCACCCGCATGATGCCGTGCAGGCCGCCGGTGGGCTCGTTGCGGTGGCACTGGCCGAACTCGCCGAAGCGCAGCGGCAGGTCGCGGTAGCTCTTGATGCCCTGCTTGAAGATCAGGATGTGGCCCGGGCAGTTCATCGGCTTGAGCGCGTAGTCGCGTTTCTCCGACTCGGTCGTGAACATGTTCTCGCGGTATTTCTGCCAGTGGCCCGTCTTCTCCCACAGGCCCTGGTCGAGCAGCTGCGGGCCCTTGACCTCCTGGTAGCCGTTGTCGCGGTAGACGCGGCGCATGTACTGCTCCACCTCCTGCCACACCGTCCAGCCCTTGGGATGCCAGAACACCGTGCCGGGCGAGTGCTCGTCGATGTGGAACAGGTCGAGTTCCTTGCCGAGCTTGCGGTGGTCGCGCTTCTCGGCCTCCTCGAGCATGTGCAGGTACTGCTGCAGCTCGTCCTTCGTGGCCCAGGCCGTGCCGTAGATGCGTTGCAGCTGCTCGTTGCGGTGGTCGCCGCGCCAGTAGGCGCCGGCCACCTTCATCAGCTTGAAGTGCTTGAGCTTGCCCGTGCTGGGCACGTGCGGGCCGCGGCACAGGTCTTCGAAGCCGCCTTCACGGTACAGCGAGACGTCCTCGTTGCTGGGGATGCTGCCGATGATCTCGGCCTTGTAGTGCTCGCCCAGGCCCTTGAAGTAGGCCACCGCCTCGTCGCGCGGCAGCACGCGGCGCGTGACGGGCTCGTCCTTCTTCGCCAGCTCGTTCATGCGGGCCTCGATCAGCGCCAGGTCGTCGGGCGTGAAGGGGCGCTTGTAGGAGAAGTCGTAATAGAAGCCGTCCTCGATGACCGGGCCGATGGTGACCTGGGCGTCGGGGAACAGTTCCTTCACCGCGTAGGCCAGCAGGTGGGCGGTGGAGTGGCGGATCATCTCCAGGCCGGCCGGGTCCTTGTCGGTGACGATGGCCAGCCGCGCATCGGACTGGATCAGGTGGCTGGTGTCGACCAGCCTGCCCTCGCCTTCACCGATCCGGCCGCCGAGCGCCGCCTTGGCCAGGCCGGTGCCGATGGACGCCGCCACGTCGGCGACGGTCACCGGATGGGGGTACTCACGTTGGGAACCATCGGGCAGCGTGATCTTGATCATGGTGGGCTTTCGCGATCGGGGCGCATCGGATGCGCGGGCAAGCAGGAATGAGCGGGCAACAAAAAAGCGCGGTGGCAAACCGCGCTTTGATGTGTTCGAGGAAGTGAAAGCGAACAGGCGTGACGGCGCGGCCGACCTTAAGCGGCAGTGGCGAACAACGTAGTTCGCGGTGTCACAACCATGATGCCTTTCTCGCCCTTGTTCATGAATGAAGGCGCGGATTGTAGACGAGGCCTCGGCGCTTGCGGGGACCGGACCGGGCCGCAGGTGGGGCCGCGCTAGAACGGCAGCAGGCTGACGTCGGCGGTGCGCTCCACCAGCCAGACGGCGGCCAGCACCATGGCCGCCATCGAACCGGCGCCCACCACGCCCGGCACGTACAGCGCACGCCGGCGCAGCAGGTAGAGCGCAGGCACGACCATCAGCACCACGGCGAGCTGGCCCAGCTCCAGCCCGATGTTGAACTGGAACAGCGCCCAGCCGAAAGCCGAGGGCGGCAGCTGCAGTTCACCCAGCACGCCGGCGAAGCCGAAGCCGTGGATCAGGCCGAAGAGGAAGGTGGCCAGCCCGCGGCCACGCCGCACCAGCGGCCGCAGGTTGTCCAACGCGGCCAGCATGATGGTCACGGCGATGGCCGGCTCGACGATGGAGGACGGCAGCCGCAGCCAGCCCAGCGTGGCCAGCGCCAAGGTGACGGAATGCGCCAGCGTGAACAGCGTGACCGTCTTCACCACTGGCGCCAGCGCGGCTCGCCAGCCGGTGACGGCCCGCCAGTGGCCATCCTCCCGGCGCAGCACGGCGGGCAGCAGCAGGCACAGCAGGAACAGCAGGTGGTCGTACCCGGTGACGATGTGGTGCACGCCCTGGCGCAGGAAGGACGCTGCGCCGGACGTCGCGGCCGATGCAGCCTGGGTTGCCGTGGGCTCGGGCGCGCTGGGGTCGAGCATCCGCACCACGTCCTCGCCCGCGTCCTGCCGCACACGCAGGATGCCGCGGTGGGTGGGATCGACGTCGCGGAACAGCGTGTAGCGCACGGGCGTGGAGGGTTCGATGCGGCATGACGTGCTCATCAGCAGCGCGGCATAGGCACCGTCCTGCCGCTGCTCCAGCGCATGGCCGTCGATGCTGAAGCGGCATTCGCCCACCGCCAGCGCGGCCAGTGCCAGCGCGTCGATCGCGGGCCAGGCGGCGCGCACCTCGCCCCAGGTGAGCTGCCGGTCGCCATCGGTGTCCAGCGGCAAGGCCGCGTCGAGGTCGCGCAGGGCGATGTCCCAGCGCAGCCGGCTGCCCTGGGGCGCGGGTTCGGCGAACAGGTAGGCATCGCTGGCCTTGTGGGCCTGGGCCGCGGTGGCCATCAGCGCGAGGGCCAGGGCCAGCAGCGCCCGCGTCGTGCGCAGAGTGAAAAGCATGGTCATCTCGGTCGGTGCATCGGTGGGTCGAGGGCCTGGGGGCGCGTGGCCTGCCGCGGCAGCGTGGCTCGCACACCGCGCGTCGCGCATCGTTCAGTCCAGGGCCAGGCGCAGGTCTCGCAGGCCGATCCGGCGCGCCAGCGCCCTCGCCTCGTTCGCGGCCGCCGCATCACCGGCCGCGGCGGCGCAGCGCGCCAGCAGCAGCAGATCCAGCGGCTCGCGCTGGCGTTCGACGTTGGCACGGGCGGCACGCAGCGCAGCGGCGGGGTCGTGTTCGATGTCCAACGCCATCAGTGCGCGTTCGCGCTCATGGCCGCTGGGGCCGCCGCGCTGGTCGGCCTGGGCGAATCGCGCGCGCAGCTCGGACTCCAGCGCCGGTGCCTCGGCCACGTTCGCGCGGCGGGCCGCGATGGCCAGGCGCAGCAGCACGGCGTCGCTGCGCTGCTCGGGTTGCAGCAGCGTCCATGCTTCGCGCGGGCGTTGCTGGTCGAGCAGGAAGTCGGCGTAGGCGATGGCGGTGTAGCTGTCACGCGCCAGCGCCAGCGACTGCTTCCAGGCCTGGTCCGACGCCACCGTGCGGCCGGCCCGCTGTTCCAGTTCGGCCAGCGTGGTCCACAGCCAGGCGCGGGTGCCGGGCGCACCGGCCTGGCCGATCAGCGCCTGCAATTGGTGGCGCGCGGCATCGAACTCGCCCTTCAGCGCCAGGTTCTCGGCGCTGCAGGCATCGCCGTAGGGCTGGGCCCGCAGTTGCACCAGGGCTCGGCAGGCCGCGTCCGATTCGTGATAGCGGCCCTGGACGCGCTGCAGCGTGGCCAGCATCAGCCAGGCCTGCGGCCGGGCGGGCTCGCGGGCCACCAGCGCCTGCAGCCGTGCCGTGGCGGGCTCGAAGCGGTGCAGGTACTGCTCGGTGTCGGCCAGCAGCAGCACCAGTTCGGCCGGCGCGCGCGGGTCGGACGCCCAGCGCGACAGGCGCGCCAGCGCGCGCCCGGCCAGGCGCGGGTCGCCGTCGCGGCGGCCGGCGTCCAGCAGCGCGCGCCCCTCGCGAAGCGCCGCCGCCGGATCGGCCGAGCTGCCGGCCCGCGGCGCCTCGGGCAAGCGTTCGATGACCTGCCCGTCGTGGGTCGGGACGATGGGCGCGGCATGCACGCCGGCTGCGACGGCAAGCCCCAGCAGCGCAGCCAGGCGAATCAGGTGAAAGAGGCGGGACACCGTTGATGACTCCTGAAGTGAGCGTCATGCGCCTCACCGCGGCCGGAACCGTTGTGAGGCGCCATCCGGTCAGACGGGCGAGGTCAGACCGGCGCGGGCTCCGCGCCGTCGCTGGCCGGCAGCGTCACGCCATCGATGGGGGCCGGCTCGCGCGTGTCGCTGGGCTGCTGCGACAGCGTCTTCAGGTACATCACCAGCCCGTCGCTGGACTGCCTGGCCGAGTCGGGCACGGCGGCCAGCGGGTCCGGCGGCGCCGGGGCCGGCGGCGGCAGGGTGACGGGATCGTCCCCGCCGCTGCCGCAGCCGCCGAGCAGCGCCACGCTGGCGAAGAGCAGGCCGAGGGTGCGTGTGCGGTTCATGTGCGGCTCCCCTTCAGCGTGCGCCGGGCGTCGGCGTGTTCAGGTACGGGAAGCCGGGCAGCAGCGGCACGACGGCCTGGTCCACGGCGTCGTGCAGCTTCAGCGACGTGGCGCCCAGCGGCACGTTCGACGGCTTGCACTCGGTGCCCAGGTTCAGGGTGTTGCCCGTGCCGTTGATCATGCACAGGCCGCCCATCACCGCCACCAGCGAGATGTCCACCACGTCGTCCTTCGGCCGCCGGCCGTTGGGGAAGCCGGCCGCGTCGCCGCCGGCCAGGCCCAGGCGGTGCTGCGTCGCCGCGGCGGTCGGCGGCGTGGCCGTGTTCAGCCTCAGCATTTCCGAAGCCACCACGTTGGCCGGCTGGTTGACGTTCTTGATGCCCGTCAGGAAGGTCGTCACCAGGTCCGTGCGCGGCAGGTTCTTGGGCGCGCTGCCGGGCAGGTTCAGCGCGATCTCGATCAGCGCGGGCAGGGTCGGGTTCGTCACGTAGTCGGCGAACTGGCCGTCGTCCTTGGGCTTGCTGGCGTTGAAGCGGTCCTTGTCGGGCAGGCCGATCACGACCTCGTTGACCAGCGGCATGCCCAGGCGCGAGACCTGCACCCACGCCCCGCCCGGCACCGCCGGGGTCTGGTGGCCCTTGCCCGGGTTGCCGTTCAGCAGCTGCCCTTGGCGCAGGCTGGCCGTGGTCCAGCCGCCGATGACCGGCTCGCTGCCCTGCGTCAGGCAGCTCTTGTGCACTTCCATGGCCAGCGACGTGATGTTGGCGTCGTCGATGGTGTTGGGCGCGGCGTTGATCAACGCCGGGTCGGTGATGACCGACACCGGGGCGTTCACCAGGTCGAAGATGGTGCCCAGGTTGACCGCGAAGGCCTCCTTGCGCTGGCCGACGAAAAGCCTTGCCGGCTGCGTGCAGCCGGGGATGTTCACCGTGTAGATGTGCTGGGCCGCGTAGGCCGCGTAGTCGGGAATCGTCTTGGTGCCGATGTTGTCGACCGGCTTGTTGAAGGTGGCGCTGCCGCCGGCGGCGTTGGTGATGGCGGCCTTGGTGCCGCCGCGGCGGTCACCCCGCACCACGTCGACCGTGAAGGTCTCGTTGACGTTCAGCGTGGCCGCGTTCGGCGTGGTGACGCCGCCGGCCTGGATCAGCGGGATGGCGACGTTCTTGCCGCCGATGGGCAAGGTGATGCCCTTCAGCGCGTTCTTGAAGCGGAACTGGAAGCTGATGTCTTCCTTGGCGTCGCCGTTGTTGTCGATGTGGATCTCGTACAGCGCGTTCGGATCCATCTGGAAGTAGTTCGGGCCGCCGTACGGGGCCTGCAGCGGCTGGTAGTTGGCGATCAGCGTGACGTAGCCGCTGCGGCCCGGCTCGTAGCTGCTGAACATGTAGAAGTCGGTGCCGTCGACCTTGGGCTGGGTGGTGATGAACGGCGCCTCGCGGTGGCTGGAGGCGTGGGCGGGCAGCGCGGCGGCCACGCAGGCCAGGGCCGCGGCGGCTGCAAGGGCTGAAGACAGCAGGCGCGCGGCCCGGTGCAGGTGCTGATGGAACATGGGGTCATCCTCTGAAGCTCGTTGTCCAGGAACACGCCCGGGCGGGCGGTTCTCAGGACACCCCGGCGCTGAAGGCGCGTGGGTGTCTGGACGGCTGATACGCGGCCGGCTTCGAATCGGATGCGCGTGGATGAATCCGCGGCGTCGGCAGGGTCGGGCGAGGCTGTCTTCAGGCCAGGGGCAAGGCGTCGATGGACGGCCGCGCCGCCAGCGCCTCGAATTCGTCCGCCAGCTGCTGGCTCATGGCCATGGCGCGGCGCCAGTCGCGGCCCCGTCCGGCATGGTCGCTGCCGTAGGCCTTGAAGTCGGTGCGGTCGGGCAGCTTGCCGTTGGGCAGGGTCTTCACCCACTCGGGGTTGGGCGCCAGCACCACGACGTTGGCCAGCCGCTCGCTGGCGCGGTGGCGGTGGCGCAGGCCCTTGTCCAGCCAGCCGGGCACCAGGTGGCGCTGGAAGTGCGGGTACAGCACCAGGCCGTCGGCCATGGACGCGTAATCCAGGTGCAGGTGGTAGTCGGTGATGCCGCCGTCCCAGTAGGCGCCGGGCGGCGCGCCGGGGATGTCGTGCACCGCCGCCAGCACGAAAGGGATCGAGCAGCTGGCCAGCACCGAGGGCGACAGGTTCTGCGGCAGCAGCGGCACCTGGCGCGTGCGGTAGTCGTGCAAACGAAGCGGCAGCGGGTCGCGCATGTCGGAGAAGACCACGCGTTCCAGCCAGCCGCCCATCGCGCGGCGGCTGAGCACGTTGGTGGCGAAGGCGCCCAGGTAGCCCAGCGGCGTGCGCACGCGTCCTTCGCGCTTTAGCAAGGGGCCGCGGCCCAGGCTGGTGAAGACGTGCAGGCGGTAGCGCGGGTGCTGCAGCGCCTCGGCCTCGCGGCCCTCGAAGTGCTCGCGCAGGCGCTGGGCGAAGGTGTCGGACATCTGCCGCGCCACCGGGCCGCCGTCGGGCCGGGTCGGGAACTGCTCGTTGACGTAGTCCTCGGCGAGGCGCTCCAGCGCCCGCGCCGGGTCGTTCAAGGTGGCGCAGGCCAGCCGCCACGCGCCGATGGACGCGCCCATCAGGTGCACGGTGTGCGTGCTGCCCGCCAGCCACTGGCCGAAGACCAGCCGGTCCAGCGGGTTCAGCACCAGGCCCTTCGGGCCGCCGGCCGCGCCGGAGACGATGCGCACGTCTTCCGGCCGCAGCCCGCGTTCCTTCAGGCGCGCACGGGCGCGGGCACCGGCAAGGATCTGCAGCGCATTCATCTTCAAGCGACCAAGGACATCAGAACTTGAGCGTCAGCGACGCGTTGAACTGCCGGTTCACCGAGCGCCGGCTGGCGCTGTCGTGCACGAAGCCGTCGTCATCCTGCACGGTGGTGCGGCTGACGTTGTCCAGCGGCGCCGCGTTGTTGACCGACACGCGCAGGCTGGCCGCGCGGCTGAAGGCCCACAGCGCGTAGACGTCCAGCGTGCGCTGCGCGCCTTGCTCCAGCAGCTGCACGCGCGACTGCTGCGTGGCGCAGGCCGGCTGCCAGGCCAGGCTGGCGCCCCAGGTGAGCGGCCAGCCCTTGGCCACGTGGTCGAAGCCCATGGTCAGCGCGTAGGGCACCTGGGCGTCGAGCCGGTTGTCCGGGCCGGGAATGCCATCGACCTCGGACCGGTAGACGCTGGCCGAGGCGCGCAGGTCCAGCGCCAGCGCCGCGTCCACCCAACCGGGCAGCAGGTCGGCGGCGCGGCCCTTCACCTCGAACTCGAGGCCCGAGGTCTCGGCACGATCCAGGTTGCGCGGCCGTGCGACGTAGCGCGCCACCGGCGACCAGGCCACGTCCGGCTCCAGCACCACGTCGGCGCGGATCAGCCCGCTGATGCGGCGGTAGAAGGCCGCCACGCTGGCCACGCCGCCGCGGGCGAAATAGCGTTCGAACGCCAGCTCGACGCCGGTGGCCAGCTCGGGCTGCAGCTGCGCATTGCCGACGCGGTCGGGCGCCAGCGCGGTGTTGGGCCCGTCGGCCGGGTAGCTGCCGCTGATGGCCGGCCGCTCGATCAGCTGCGCCGGCTCAGGCGCGCGGTAGCTGCGGGTGAGGCTGGCGCGCAGCAGGTCGCGGCCCTTGGGATCGAGCCGATAGCGCAGATGCGCCAACGGCGAGACGACGCGGCTGCGCAGGCGCTGCTGCTCGACCAGGCCGGCGCTGGTGGTCGTCAGCTGCTCGGCGCGCAGGCCCAGCTGCGTGTCCCACTGCGGGCCCAGGGTCCATTCGTCCTGCAGCCACAACGCCTGGCGCTGCAGCCGTGCTTCGAAGGGCTCGCCATCGAAGCCCAGCAGTTGCTCGGCGCCGTTCTCGACGACGCTGCGCTGCTCGGTGCGGCGGCGGTTCTCGATGTCCCAGCCGACCGCCAGCGTGTGGTCGTCGGCCACCGGTTGTTGCCACTTGCCGGCGGTGCTGGCGCCGCGGTCGGACGAACGGCCGCTCGATTGCCGCTGCAGCGTGGTGAGGCCACGGTCGTCCTGGCCCACGACCCGCGTGTCGTAGCGACTGGCGGAGCGCTGCACGCCGGCGCGCGCCTCCAGCCGGCTGCCGTCGGCGAAGCGGCGCGTCAGCTGCAGCTGGCTGCGCGCATGGCGCCATTGGCTGCCGGTGCGGTAGTGGTCATCGACACTGACCGGCGGCAGGCCGCCCTGCACATGGGTGAACGTGCCGCCGCTGCTGTGGCCGCGGTGGGCCTGCAGGAAGCTGTTCCAGTTCAGGGTGTCGGTGCCGCTCCATTTCCACGCCAGGCGGGGACCCAGGTTGAAGCCGCTGCCATGCGGGCGCTCGACACCGTGCAGCGTCAGGTCCTGCGGCTCGCCGGCGCGGTCGAGGGTGTGGCGCCGGGTGTCGACGTCCGCCTCGTTGCGCCACTGGTAGAGCGACACCGGCAGCGCCAGGCTCAGGGCGCCGGCGCCCTCCCCCAGGCGGTCGCCCCACACGCCGTTCAGCGAGGCCACGGGTGCGTCCGCGCTGTAGCCGGCGCCCAGGCGCAGCTCGCGCTGGCGCTGGCGCGGCGCCTCGCGCAGCACGATGTTGATCGTGCCGGCCACGGCCTGCGCGCTGTGCTCGGCACTGGGGCCCTTGCTGATCTCGATGCGCTCGACCTGCGTCGGCGACAGGTTGTCCAGCGAAAAGCCGGGCGGTGCCGGTTCGCCATTGACCAGCACCAGCGTGTAGCCCGAGCCCAACCCGCGCAGGCGGGCGTTGCCACCGCTCAGGGCCACGCCGGGCAGGCGCTTGAGGACGTCGCCAACGGCCGTGTCGCCGTACTTGTCCAGCTCGTCGCGCCCGACGATGGTCTTGGCGACGGGATCCCGACGGCGGCGTTCGGTGTCGTCCGCCACGGCGGCCTGGATCTCGACGCGCTGCGGCGCGGCGCCGCCGTCGTTCGCCTGGGCCGCCGCGCCGGCGCCCCACAGCAGCAGGCCGGCCACTTCGGCAGCCAGGCCGACCACCGGCACCGCCGCGCGGCCGGCGTGGCGCGTGCGGGGGAGCCGGCCCTTGCCCACGAACCCTCAGCGCTTGGTCTGCAAGCGCGCAAAAGCCGCGGCCATGGCGCCCTGCCCCGAAGGCTGCGCCGCCCCGCGGCCACCGCCACCGGCCGGCATGCGCTCGTTGCGCCCGGCGGGACGGAAGCCCGCGTCACCGCGCCCGGCGCCACCGCCCTTGCCGGGCTGCGCATCGAGCTTCATCGTCAGCGAGATGCGCTTGCGTGCCAGGTCCACCTCAAGGACCTTGACCTTGACGATGTCGCCGGTCTTCACGACCTCGCGCGCGTCGTTGACGAACTTGTTGGACAGCTGGCTCACGTGCACCAGGCCATCTTGATGCACGCCCAGGTCCACGAAGGCGCCGAACTGCGCGACATTGCTCACGGTGCCCTCGAGCACCATGCCTTCCTTCAGGTCCTTGATGTCCTCGACGCCGTCGTTGAAGCGCGCCACCTTGAAGTCCGGCCGCGGGTCGCGACCCGGCTTCTCCAGCTCGGCCAGGATGTCCTTGACGGTGATGGCGCCGAACTTGTCGTCGGCAAAGGCCTCGGGCTTCAAGGTGCGGATGATGTCGGCCTTGCCGATCAGCTCGCCGATGGGGCGCTGCAGCTTGTCGGCGACGCGCTGCACCACGGGGTAGGTCTCGGGGTGCACGCCGGAGAAGTCCAGCGGGTTGTCGCCGCCACGGATGCGCAGGAAGCCGGCGGCCTGCTCGAAGGTCTTGGGTCCCAGGCCCGCCACGTCCAGCAGCTGCTGGCGGTTGCGGAAGGCGCCGTTGGCATCGCGCCAACGCACGATGGACGCGGCCACCGCGGCCGACAGGCCCGACACGCGCGACAGCAGCGGCGCCGAGGCGGTGTTCAAGTCCACGCCCACCTTGTTCACGCAGTCTTCCACCACCGCGCCCAGCGTGCGCGCCAGCTCGCTCTGGTTCACGTCGTGCTGGTACTGGCCCACGCCGATGCTCTTGGGCTCGATCTTCACCAGCTCGGCCAGCGGGTCCTGCAGGCGGCGGGCGATGGACACGGCGCCGCGCAGGCTCACGTCCAGGTCGGGCAGTTCCTTGCTGGCGAATTCGGAAGCCGAGTACACCGACGCGCCCGCCTCGCTGACCACGACCTTCTCGATGACCACGTCCGGCGCGATGGCCGCCACGCGCTTGATCAGGTCGCCCGCCAGCTTGTCGGTCTCGCGGCTGGCGGTGCCGTTGCCGATGGCGATCAGGTTCACCCCGTGCGTGGCCACCAGCTTGCCCAGCGTGTGCAGCGAGCCTTCCCAGTCCAGCTTCGGTTCGTGCGGGTAGACGGTGGAGGTGGCCAGCACCTTGCCGGTGTCGGACACCACCGCCACCTTCACGCCGGTGCGGATGCCGGGGTCCAGCCCCATCACCACGCGCTTGC
>CBIHPZ010000011.1:0-17527 GCA_966211865.1 uncultured Aquabacterium sp. | reverse complement strand
TTGACCACCTCGACGCGCGCGACGTTGGTGAAGTCCAGGATCGACGGGCCGGCGAAGCCATCGCGCAGGACCTGCGTCGCGCCCGGCGTCGAACTGACCGCGAAGCCGCGGATCGCGAGGTTCGCGTTGCCTTCGTTGAAGTCGTTGCTGCGGTAGGTAACGCCGGGCGCGTAGCGCGCGACGTCGAACAGCGCGATCGGCTTCTGGTCCTCGATGAAGGCGCCGGTGAAGGCCTGGATGGCGAACGGCAGGTCGCGGATGGGGGCGTCGAAGCGCGAACCCGACACGGCGTTGGAGGCGCGGTAGCCGCGGTCGAGGTGGGCCGCCACGTCGAAGGGCGAGAGGCGGACCGTCACCAGCTCGGTGATGTCCATGTCCGCGACGGCGCGCTCATCGCCTGCCTGCGCAGCAGCGCCTGTCGCGGTCAACATCCAGCTGACGGCGGCAACGGCCTTTGCCAGCCGGGCGTCTCGATCGGTTTCCGGTCCCATCACCGTCCCCTCCGTCTGTGCCCGTCGGCACTCTAACCGGCCGCAGGGCTTCGCCCATGCGTTGCGTCAAAACGCGCAAGGCAGGCGCGCGGCCCCGGCCCTGGCCGCCCGCGGCGCGGGACCAGCCAGGGTGGACGGTGCCGCGCCTCAACGTGCCGCGGCGCGCGCTTCGGCCAGCGCTTGCTGCGCCTGGGCGCGCCAGGGGCTGCCGGCGCCGTCGATGCGCTGGCGCAGTGCCACGGCGCGCGCCAGCAGGGCCTCGGCGCGGCGGGCCTGGCCCGCGGCCAGCAGCAGCCGGCCCAGGCTGAATGCCTCGGCGGCGGGGCGCTCCACATCGGCAGCCAGCCAGGCGGTGCGGTCACCCAGCGCCTCGTAGGCACGAATGACGGTGGCCGCGTCGTCGGCCGAAGGCTGCACCGCGGCCCAGGCCGCCAGCAGGTCCGCCGCCCCCGTGAAATCGCCGCCCGGCGCGCTGAACGCCGGCAGCGCCGCCCGAAGGGCCGCACGCGCCTGCGCGTGGCGGCCTTCGGCCCAGGCCAGCTCGGCAGACCGCGCCACCAGCTGCTGGCGCGCGGTGGGGGCGCGCTGGGCGTTCGGGGGCAGCGCGGCCACGCTGGCCCGCACCTCGTCCAGCAGATGCCGCGCGGCCGCCCATTCGCCGCGCTGGGTCAGCAGGCGGACACAGGGCAAGCCGACGAAGCGGATCAGGCGGGCCCGTTCCGCCGTGCCGGGCGGCCAATGGTCCAGCCATTGCGCGTACAGCCGCCGCGCCTCATCGAGGCGCCCGGCCTGCAGCAGCGCCTGCGCCCGCACCGCGACGAAGTAGCTGCCGTAGTTGGGGTGGTAGGCGCCGGCCACCTCGTCGGACAGGCGGATGGCCTGCGCGAACTGCTCGTCGGCGGCCGCGCGTTCGCCCTTCGCGGCCAGCACCTGGCCCAGGTTGTACTGGACCCCCGCCACGCTCAGGTGCCGCGGCCCCAGCACCTCGCGGTACACGGCCTGGGCGGCCCGCAGGTGGGTCAGCGCCTCGTCGAATCGCGCCATCTGGCGCAGCAGGTCGCCGTAGTTGTCCTGGCCGAACGCAGCGATGTAGCTGCGCGCGCCGAAGTGCCGGCCGGCGCTGCGCAGTCCCTCCAGGTACAGCGCCTCGGCGCCGGCCAGGTCATGGCGGGCCTCGTGCGTGCGGGCCAGGTAGAACGCGGCACGCGGCAGGGTCTCGCTGCGGGCGTCGGTGGCACGCAGCGCCTGCAACGCGGCTTCCAGGTGCGCCGCCGCGTCGTCCGCGCGCCCCAGCTGGTCGAGCGCATTGCCCAGCAGCACGTGGGTCTTCGCCAGCAGCTCCGTCGGCGGTGGCCGCAAGGCCTGCAGCGTCGACAGCGCCTGCCCGCCCTGCTGCAGCGCGGCATCGAAGCCGCCGCGGCGCAAGCTCGTGTCGGCCCGCGCCAGCAGTGCCTGCGCATGCCGGGCGCTGCCTTGGCCGCTCACTTCGATCGCCAGCGCCAGCGCTTCGTCGTCCAGCGCCGCGGCCTGGTCCAGCAGGTCCAGGTCGCGGCTCAGGCCGCCCAGCAGCTCCAGCAGTTCCAGGCGCAGCGGGTCGTGCGTGCGGTGTTCGGTCAGCAGCAGCCTGGCGCCCTGCTCCACCAGTTCCTTGCCGGTCACCTGGTGCGGCGGCCGCGTGCCCGACCCGGCGCGTGCGCTGTTGTCGAACAGGCCGCGCAGGAAGCGCTGCGTCGCCTGCGCCCGCTCGGCCGCCTGCTGTGCCTGCCGGGCTTGCCCCACCGCCACCAGTCCGCTGCCGACCGTCGCCACCAGCACCACGGCCGACAGGCCCGCGGCCAGCCGGTGCCGCCACACGAAGCGGCGCAGCACGTAGCCCAGGCTGTCGGGCCGCGCCAGGATGGGCCGCCGTTGCTGATGACGCTCGATGTCCTCGGCCATGGCCGCTGCGGTGGCGTAGCGTTCGGCGGGCTGCTTGCGCAGCGCCTTCTGCACGATGACGTCGAGGTCGCCGCGCAGCTGCCGAGCCAGCGCCCGCGGCGAGACGCCGGGCAGCGTCGCCTCGGGATCGCTCAAGGCCAGCCGGCTCGGGCGCGGCGCATCGGCGTGCAGGATGGCCTCTTCCAGCGCCGCCGCGGTGTCGCGCGCGGGCCGGTGCACGCGCCGGCCCAGCAGCAGTTCGAACAGCAAGGCCCCCAGCGCATGGATGTCGGCGGCGGTGCCCACGGGGCCACCGGCGATCTGCTCGGGCGCGGCGTAGTCGGGGGTCATGGCCCGGCCGCCCCACAGCGTGGAAGGCGGGGCCGCCGCCGTGGGGCCAGCCTGCACCTGGCTGCCCGCCAGCAATTTCGCGATGCCGAAATCCAGCAGCTTCACGCGGCCGTCGCGGTCGACCAGCACGTTGCCGGGTTTGAGGTCGCGGTGGATGACCCCCATCGCATGGGCGTGCTGCACCGCCCGCAGCACCTGCAGGAAGAGACCCAGGCGGGCCGGCACGCCGAGCTGCTGCGCGCGGCAGTGGGCAGTGATCGGTTCGCCGTCCACGTACTCCATCGCGAGCCAGGGCTGGCCGGCGTCCTGCCCCGCATCCAGCACCGACGCGATGTGCGGATGGGCCAGGCCCGAAAGGATGCGGCACTCCTGCGCGAACCCCAGGGCCAGGCGCGCCCGCGCAGGGCCGGTCAGCCGCGGCAGCTTCAGCGCCACCGGCCGCTGGTGCGCGCCATCGGCGCGGTGGGCCAGCCACACGCTGGCCATGCCGCCACGGCCCAGGCAGCGCAGCAGGCGGTAGGGGCCGACGCACCGGCCGGGCGCGTGCCCGGCAACGCCCGTGTCGCCGCCGTGGCGCATGGCGCCGCGGTCGCCGGTGTTGCCGGCATCGCCCGCATCGCCGATGTCTGCCGCATCGCCCGCGTCACCCGTGTCACCGCCGGCACCCGTCGGCTCCGGAAAGGTCGCGTGCTGTTCCAGGAAGCCGGCCGCCTCCAGCGCCGAGCGCTGCGCGAGCCAGCGCTGCAGCAAGGCCCGCACGGCTTGGGCGTCTTCGGGCAACGCGGCCAGCCAGGCGCCGCGCCCTTCGGTGGGCAGCGCCAGCGCGGCGTCGAGCAGCGCCAGCGCCCGGGCGCGGTCCTCAGGCGCCGTCATCGTGGGCGCTCAACGCGTCGTAGAGAAACGACCGCGCGCGTTCCCAGTCGCGTTCGACGGTGCGCAGGCCGCGGCCCAGCGCCTCGCTGATCTCGGCGTGGCCCATGCCGCCAAAGAAGCGCATCTCCACCACCTGCGCCAGGCGCGGCTCGATCGCTGCCAGTTCCTCCAGCGCGTGATGCACGCGCAGCACGTCGGGGTCGTGCAACGGGTCGGCTTGCGGCAGGCGCTCAGCCAGGCCGTCGGTCAGGGCCACCGCCGCCACGCCGCAGCCGCGCCGCAAGGCCGCCCGCTCGCGCGCGGCATCGATGACGATCGAGCGCATCGCCCGCGCCACATAGGCCAGGAAGTGCCCGCGGTCATGCAGCTGCAGCGGTTGCGCCCGGGTCAGGCGCTCGAACACCTCGTGGACCAGCGCGTGGGTGTCCAGCAGCGTGATGGGCGCACCACCCCGCAGGCGGCGGCGGGCCATGCGGCGCAGTTCGGCGTAGCAGGCGCCAAAGGCTTCCGGCAACTGCAGCGTCGGCGCATCGGCGCCACAGCGGGGCACGGCGGGTTCAGGTTCACCCCCTTGAATCGGGGGCGGTTCGGTTGGCGGGTTCTGCAGGTCCATTGCGTGTTGTCGCTGGAGCCTCCCTCAACCTTTCGCCTGCAAGGACCCTCATGCACTTCCAAGCTCTTTCGCGGCTGCGCCGCACCGCCGCCGCCCTGGCGCTGTCCAGCCTGCTGGCGTCGCCCGCCCTGGCCGGCCCGGTCTCCACGCTGTACCTGGCCTCGTTCACCACCGCCCGCCTCTACGCCATCCAGGGCGACACGGTCAGCGCCGGCGCACCCACCTACTGCAACCACTGCGAGGTGCCCATCGCGGTGGATGGCGACATCCGGACCCTGGACACCGCCGGCAGCGGCGGTGGGCAGTACCGCCTGGACGGCACGCAGACCGGCGTGACCTACGGCGCTGGCCTGCCGGCGGGCAGCGGCGCACTGTTGACCGACGGCACCACCGACGGCCTGCGCAACTACGCGGTGAGCACCCGGTCCGGCGGCAACGCCAGCGCGGTCTACGCCTTCGGGCGCGACTGGAGCAACGGCCAGAAGCTGTTCGACATCGACTTCCGCATCGACGCGGACGGCATCACCTACGACCCCACCAGCCAGTCGCTCTGGATCGTCGGCACCTATTCGTTCGACAACGTCGTCTACGGCCTGATGCGCAACTACGCGCTGGACGGGACGCAGCTGTCGCAGTTCTTCGCCGGCGCCTACGGCGGCTCGGGCCTGGCGATGGACTACGCGGACGGCACGTTGTGGACCACCCGCGGCCCCACCCAGTTCTTCGACCAGTACGCACGCGACGGCACGCTGCTGCAGACCGTCAGCTACGCGTCCCTGGCCGGCCAGGGCGGCCGTCATGGCATCGAGTTCAACCTGGCCGGTGACCCGCGCGCGTTGCCGGAACCGGCGAGCGGCGCCCTGGTGGCGCTGGCCCTGGCGCTGGGTGGGTTGCTGCGGCGGCGCGGCTGCTGAGCCGGCTCGGCGGCTCAGCGGCGTCTCAAGCGATGCAGGTCCGGTTCTTCCCGGTCCGCTTCGCCTCGTACAAGGCCTCGTCGGCGCGTTCCAGCGCCAGCTCCAGCGCCTCGCCCGGCCGGTAGTCGGTGACGCCGGCCGAGAAGGTCACGAAGACCTCGCGGCCGTCGTGCATGAAGAGGCTGGCGCTCAGCTGGCGCTGCAGCCGCGTCAGCACCTGCTGCGCCTCGGCCACCGGCGTGGCGGTGAGCATCACGACGAACTCCTCGCCGCCGAAGCGCGCGATGTGGTCCACCGGGCGCAGCCATTCCTTGACGCGGGCGGCCAGCGATTTCAGCGCCACGTCGCCGGCCGCGTGGCCCAGCGTGTCGTTGAGCTTCTTGAAGTTGTCGATGTCGATCAGGCCCACCGCAAAGGTGGGGCCGCCGCGGTCGATGCGGGCACGCTCGGCCTCGAAGACCTGGGCCAGGCCGCGGCGGTTGGCGACCTGCGTCAGCACGTCGGTCGAGACCTCGTCGGACAAGCGCCGCAGCTCGGATTCGAGCTTCTGCACCTGGCTTTCCAGCTCGCTGGCGCGCGCATGCTCCTCGGCCATGCGCTGGCGCGCGCTGGCCACCACCTCGTGCACGGCGCGGGTGTCGCCCACCAGCTCGCGCACGACGTCGGCCAGGTTCTCGATGGAGTCGGCTTTTTCGATGACGTCGGCGTAGTTCGCTACCTTGTCATTGAAGCGGCCAGTCACCTGCCCCAGCTCGCCGATCTCGCTGAGCATGTGGGTGATCATCGCCTTCAGCGCGTCGCGCGCCTTGGCGCGTTCGCTGCGCACGGAACGCTGGCGTTCACGCGTGTCGGCCAGCAGCTCGCGCGCGGCGCGCACGGCGCGGGTGCCGGCGTTGTCGTCCAGGCGGCCGCGCAGCGCCTGGCCCTGGCCACGGGCCCAGCTCTCGTCCTCGGCCAGCTCGGTGATGCTGTCGCTCAGCGAGCGGCACAGCGCCATCAGTTCGTCGACCAGGTGGTGGCGGTGCGCGAAGAGCCGGCGCGCGCGCTGGCAGACCTCGACCACCGCCTCGGTGATCGCGAGCGTCGCGCCTTCGGTGCGGATGCGCTGTCCGAGCGCCGCCAGTTCGTCGGCCAGTTCCACCGCGCGCGGCTGGTCCGGCGGCAGGCCGGCGCGCAACGCGCCTTCCAGCGCTTCCACCACCTTGGGCTGGTGGTCGATCGGCGCGGAGCGGGAATCAGCCGGACGGGGTTCGGCGGTTTCGATGCCGCGTGAAGTGAGCGGCCGCGGGGCTTCGGCGCCCTCGGTGCCCTCTTCCACCTCGACCGCCGCATCGGCGGTGTCGTTCTCCCAGGTGCCCAGCAGTTGCTTCAGGCGCTGCTGCAGGCGCTGCGCGTCCTTGCGGCTGGTGTCCAGCACCCGCTGCAGGCTGTCCTTCTTGCGCGCCGGCGTCCACTGCCGGCTGCCGCGCTCCAGCGCCTTGGCCAGGCGCTCGATCAGCATGGCCCAGGCCTGGCCCTGGATCAGGTTGGCGTCGCCGCTGCGGTCCAGCGTGCGCTGGGCGTCGTCATAACGCGCATCGCCGATGGCCGCGAGGATGTCGGCGCGCAGCGCGGCGTCGTCGCAGGCGCGGGTCAGCAGGCGCTCGACCAGCGGCCGGGCCTTGATGGGCAGGCCCGCGTCGGCCGCCGCAGCCTTGTGCGGTTCAGGCGGAACCGGCTCGCCGGCCTCTTCGGCGTAGCAGCGCGCGTAGTTGGCCGGCGTCGGCTCGAGTTTCGACAAGGCCAGCCGGCGCAGCGCGCCCTTGGCGATCTGCGCCGGCGTCATGGCCGCCGGGGCACCCGGGGCGCCGGCCGTGCGGGACGGGCTGTCCATCGCCGAGCTCAACTGCGCAGCCCCGCCGAGCGCGGGGGATCCAGCCCGCGGTCACCCGCGGCCTGCGCGATCCAGGGCGCCTTGCGCGGCAGCACGGTCTGCTGCAGCCACTTCTCGATGTCGTCCGGCGGAATCGGGCGGCTGAACAGGAAGCCCTGCATCACGCCGCAGCCCAGGCGGTGCAGCACCTCCATCTGGCGCAGGTTCTCCACGCCCTCGGCCACCACGCGCAGGCCCAGCGAACGGGCGAGCGCAATGATGGCGGTGACCACGGCCGAGCTTTGCGGCGTGATGCCCAGCTCGCGCACGAAGCTGCGGTCGATCTTCAATTCGGAAATCGGCAAGGTCGTGAGGTAGGCCAGCGACGAATAGCCGGTGCCGAAATCGTCAATGGAAATCTCGACGCCGATTTCGTTCAGCCGGTGCAACGACGGGATCACGTTCTGCAGGTCCTTCATCAGGCCCGTCTCGGTGATCTCCAATTGGATGGACCGGTGCGGCACGCCGTAGGTGGAGACCGACTGGTGGATGTGCTCGACCAGATCCGAGCGCTCGAACAGCCGGTTCGGCAGGTTCACCGCGATGGAGTCGGCGAAGCCGAAGCTCACTGCCCAGGCCTTGGCCTGGCGCGCCGCCTCGCGCAATGCCCATTCGGACAGCGGCACGATCAGGCCGGTTTCCTCGGCCAGCGGAATGAAGTCGCCCGGCGGCACCAGCGTGGGCCCGCGCTGCCAGCGCATCAGCGCCTCGGCGCCGACCATGCGGGCCGAGCGCACGTCGATCTTGGGCTGGTAGTGCAGCACCAGCTCGTTGCGCTCGATGGCCTTGTGCAGCGCGCTTTCCAATTCCAGCTTCTCGCGCCCGCGGCCGGCCAGCTGCGGCGAATAGACGGCGGACGAATTGCGCCCGGCCGACTTCACCGAATACATGGCCACGTCGGAATTGCGCATCATGTCCGCCACCGACAGGCCGTCGCGCGGGTAGATGGCGATGCCCACCGAGGCGGTGACGAAGCATTCCTGGCCGCCGACGAAGATCGGCTCGCGCATCGCATCGAGGATGCGCTGCGAGACGCGCTCGGCGTCGCTGTCGTCGGTGACCTCGGGCAGCAGCGCGACGAATTCGTCGCCGCCCAACCGGCCGACCGCCTCCAACGTGCGGTGTGAACGGGAGCCGACGGATTCCAGCGCGCCTTCCATCACCTGGTCGGAATGGCGCACGCAGCCGCGCAGCCGGCGCGCTACTTCGACGAGAAGCTCGTCGCCGCTGGCGTGGCCCAGGGTGTCGTTGATGACCTTGAAGCGGTCCAGGTCGATCAGCAGCAGCGCTGCCTGGTGGCCCAGGCGCCGCGCGTGGTCCAGCGCGCGCTCGGTGCGCCAGATCAGCTGGCGGCGGTTGGGCAGGCCGGTGAGCGCATCGAAGTTGGCCAGGTGCCGGATGCGGTCTTCAGCGACACGGCGGTCGGTCACGTCCTGCACGATGCCGGTGTAGCCGACCGAGTGGCCGTGCTCGTTGAACTCCGGCTCGGCCTCCACGTGCACGATGCGCTGGCGGCCGTCCAGCAGTGTGACCGGGACGTCGATGGCGAGCACGGAAGCGTAGGTCAGCACCTCGTGCAGCACGCGGGCCATGCCGCGGCGCTCGGGTGCGGGCACCATGCGCAGGAGGCGCCGCAGCGACACCTTTTCCTGCGGCAGGAAGCCGAACACCCGCAGGCCCTCAGGCGCCAGCACCAGGCCGCCGGGCGAGCCGCCGCTGGGCCGCCGCCAGTCGAAGCTGCCCATGCGCGCCAGGTCTTGCGCCCGGGCCAGCTTGGTCTTGCTGCGCTCCAGTTCCTGGCGGGTGCGGGCCGAGCGCAGCAGGTAGCGCAGGCGGCCGGCCAGCAGGCTCCACTGCGGCGACTTGACGAAGAAGTCGGTGGCGCCGGCCTGGTAGGCGCGGGTGATGGAGGCGTCGTCGTCGAGGCCGGTCAGCATCAGCACCGGCATGTTCTCGAAGCCGGCGAAGGTGCGCAGCTCGCGGCAGGTGTCGAAGCCGTCCAGCCCCGGCATCATCGCGTCCAGCACGATGATGTCCGGCGTCCAGTCGGTGAGCAGCGCCAGCGCGCGTTCGCCGCTGGCCGCCTCGGTGATCTCGAAACCGCGTTCGCGCAGCGCGACCGCGGTCAGCATCAGGTTGACTTCGTCGTCGTCGACCAGCAACACCTTGGGCCGCTCGGGCGAGTCGTCGGTGTCGAAGGCGTGCGGCAGGGTCATGGGGCCGGTGGCTGCGTGGGTTCTGGCGAGACTAGCGGGACAGCAGTTCCTGGACCGCCTGGGCGACGCGTCGGGCCTCGGCCTGCAGGTCATCGACAAGCCGCGGCACGGCATCGGCCCGTCCTTCACGGACAGCCGTTTCGGCTGCCGCGCACAGCCTGGACAGGTCGAGTGCGCCAATGCTGGCGGACGATGATTTTAGGGTGTGGGCTGCGAGCCGGATCGCGGCATGGTCGCCGCGATCAAGCGCTTCGGACATCTGCTGCATCAGCCGGCCGAGCGAACCCTGGTAGGTGCTGAGCACACGCTCGACGAGCTTGTTGGCGCCCGTGGGGTCCAGCATGCTCAGGCCGGCCAGCGCCTGGGCATCCAGCACGGCCGCTTCGGGGCGGCCAGTCTCGGGAGCTGTTGGATTCATGTTGGTCACCAGGCTGGGTGCGCCGGAAATGCGCGCGGAACGCCCGATGATGCCGCTTGCCGCGCCAAGCGCAGCATGGTGGAGTGCCTGCCCGGCGTCAAGCGTGACACGGTACCGGCTTCCTCCAGGCTGCGAATGCGAGAGCTGGGCATGGGGTCCTGCAGCGACGCCCATGGCGCGGCCTTGCATTGTTGTACCGAGGGTTTCGGCGCCCCGCGGGCGGACTTGAGCCGCGCGGCCCTTCCCTACAATCCCCGCCCATGCCGCGCCCCCGCGAAAACCCCGCAGCCTTCCCCCGTGGATCGCTGCCGGTGCTGCCCCTGGCGCTGGCGGCCGCGGCCGTGGTGGCCGGGCTGCTCGCCACGCAGTCTTCCAGCGGGGGCGGCGTCTATGCGGTGCTGGCGCTGCTGCTCAGTGCCGGTGCCTGCGCCCTGGCCGGTGCCGCATGGGGCCACAACCGCCAGGCGCGCCGCCTGCATGAGGCGCGGCAGGCCCACCAGGCGTTGTTGCAACTCACCGACGACTGGGTCTGGCAGACCGATGCCGATCACCGCCTGGTGCGCATGCAGCCGCCGCTGGCCGCGCCGGCATCGGCCTGGGCCGCCGGCGCGGGCCGCGGCCAGCTGCTGTGGGAACGGTTCGACGACGAGCAGCGCAGCCTGCAGGCCCGGCTGGAGGCCCAGGCCGCATTGCCGCCCCTGCAGGTCGCACCCTCGGCCTCCGCTGGCGAAGGCGCTGCCGAGCGGCCGCCCACCGCCTGGCTGCTGCGCGGGGTGCCGCGCTTCGATCACCAGGGCGTCTTCTGCGGCTACCTGGGCATTGCGCGGCCTGCCGCTGCGGCCGTGCCGGCCGAAGCCGCGCCGTCCCCGGAAGCCGACAGCGACGCGACGGCCGCGGAGTCACTGGCAGCTGAACACGCCTCCTTCAGCTACACCGTCTCGCACGACCTGCGGGCGCCGATCCGCGTGGTCGAAGGCTTCGCGCGCATCCTGAAGGAAGACTACGGCCGGCTGCTCGACCGCATCGGCAACGACCACCTGGACCGCGTGCTCAGCGCCGCCGCGCGCATGAACAGCATGATCGACGCGCTGCTGTCGCTGTCGCAGCTGTCCACGCAGCCGCTGCAGCGGCAGCCGGTGAACCTGTCGCAGCTGGCGCTGTACGTGGTCGATGACCTGCGCCGCGCCTCGCCCGAACGCCAGGTGGCGCTTCACGTGCAGTCCGGCCTGGTGACGCAGGGCGACCCCACGCTGCTGCGCATGGCGCTGGAGAACCTGCTCGGGAACGCGTGGAAGTACTCGTCGAAGAACCCGCACGCCGAGATCGTGTTCGAGCGCGCCGAGCACGAGGGCCGCAGCTGCTACGTGGTGCGCGACAACGGCGCCGGCTTCGACATGCGCTTTGCCGACCGCCTCTTCGGCGTCTTCCAGCGCCTGCATTCGAGCGGCGACTTCCAGGGCACGGGCGTCGGCCTGGCCTCGGTTCGCCGCATCGTCCGCCGGCATGGCGGCGAGATCTGGGCCGAGTCGGAAGTCGGGCACGGCGCCCGCTTCTACTTCACGCTGAAGTAGCCGCCGGCGCTCCAAGCGCCACGGCGAAGACCGGCGCGGCGGTGCGCGATCAGCCTTCGCCCGGCCGCGCCAGCAGTTCCACGGCTTCCACCAGCCGCTCGGCCTGGTCGGCGAGCGTGCGCTTCTCGTCCGCCGCCAGTTTCTGCAGCCGGCGCATGGCCTCGCCGCGCTGCAGCGAGTAGCGGTGCATCAGCACGCCGACGGCCATCGGCACCAGGTCGTTCGGCGCCGACGTGGCGGTGGGAGCGGCAGCCTCGGCCGGCTTGGGCGCGGCAGCAGCGCGGTTGGACAGGTTGGCGAAAGCGGCTTCGACGGTCGGCACGATCTGGCCGATGTCCAGCGGCTTCACCAGGTAGGCCACGGCCCCGAGGGCGCGCACCTGCTGCACCGTGTCCTCGTCGGCAAAGGCCGAGAGGAACATGAAGGGCGTGTGCAGGTATTCGCGCAGGTAGGCGGCCACGTCGAAGCCGCTCTTGCCTTCCATGCGGATGTCCAGCAGCGCCAGGTCGGGCTTGTGCTGGCGGGCCAGCAGGATGGCGTCGTCGCCGTTGTCGGCATCGATGACCTCGTAGCCCGCCTGTGACAGGCCATGGCTGACCGTGGCCAGCACCAGCCGGTCGTCGTCCACCACCAGGATCCTGCCCTTGTCGGCCATCAGCTCGTCATCCCCAAGAAGCGAAGCGCGGCCGGCGCCCGGCCGCTGTGAAGGCGGCCGCGCTGCCCGCCCGGCGGGTGGCCCTGCGCAGTGCGGGGCCGGTGTCCCATGAACCGCGCGGATTGTCGCCGAAGGCCCCCGAAGCCCAGGCTGCCGCTCGGCCTGGACGGCTCGCCGCCGGTCAGCACCCGGTCAAAGCGGCTCGAGCAGGCTGACGCTGGGCGGCACCAGCACCACGCAGGCCTGCACCTCGGGCCCCACCTGCAGCAGCGACAAGGTGGCCGTGCGCCGCGGCAGCAGCGCCCGCACCAGCCCCAGGCCGGACACGCCCGGCGCCACCTGCGCCAGGCTGAAGCCCTGGCGCAGGTGGCCGGGGTTGGCGATGGTGATCGACACCCGGCCCGGTTCGCAGCGCAGCACGCAGCGCACGTCGCCCGGGGTGCTGTGCTTGATGGCGTTCGTCAGCAGTTCGTTCACCGTCAGCGCGATCGGGATCGACTCGGCCTCGGGCAGCGCGTAGCGGTGCGGCGGCTCGCCCTCGGCGTCGACCCGGATCGTGCGGCCGAAGGTGCGCTGCACCGACGCCACGATGGCCTCCAGCAGCGGCTTGATGCGCAGCGGCCCGGAGACGCCCACCTGCAGCCCGTGCACCTGCGCGATGGCCTGCACCTGCCCCACCGCCTCGCTGATCAGCGTGGCCACCTCGGGCCGGCGCGCCGCCGTCTGCTGCAGCAGGCCGGCCACGCCCTGCAGGTTGTTCTTGATGCGGTGGTGCACTTCCTTCACCAGCATCTCGCGCTGGGCGACCGCGGCTTCATAACGCGCCTGTTCAGCGGCACGCTGCTCGGTGACGTCGCTGGCCACGAGCAGCAGCTGGGCGTCGCCGGTGGCGTCCAGCAGCACGATGCGCACGTCCCAGATGCGGCGCTCGCCGTGGCTGCCGTCCTCGCTGCGCAGGTGCCGCGGCTGCTCGCGGCGCAGCACGTCGGGCTGCTGCAGCGCCTGCTCCAGGTCGGCGCGCAGCGCGCGGGCGTCGTCGGCGTCGAACCAGTCCTCCGGCGCGCGGCCCAGCACCTCTTCCACCGGCCGGCCGAAGAACATCGCCGCCATGGTGTTCATGCGCAGCACGCGGCCACTGCCGGCATCGAAGAGGGCAATGGCCAGCGGCGCGGTCTCGATGATGCGCTGCAAGGAAGCCTGCGCCTGCGCGATGCTCACCTCGGCCTGGCGCCGGCGCTCGATGTCCAGCAGCGCGAAGGTGACCTGGCTGCTCTTCTGCTCGCGCCCGGTCACCACGGCGTTGCCCACCACCCAGAACTCGCGCCCGTCGCGGCCGCGCAGCCGGCATTCGAAGGTCTCGGCCTGGCCTTCCTCCAGCGCCTGCAGGTAGTGCGTGGCACGCAGCGGGTGTTCGGGCTCGGCGGTGGCGACGATGGAGATCGGCTCGCCGACGAAATCGGCCAGCTCGCCACCGAACATGCGGCGGGCGGAACGGTTCATCCACTCGATGCCGGTGTCGCCCACGGTGACGATGCCGACCAGCACGGAATCCAGGATCGCGCGCGTGCGTTCGGCCTGCAGCTGCACCACCTCGCGGGCACGGCGGCGCTCGTCGACGTCCACATACGAGCAGATCAGGCCCAGCTCGGGCTGGCCGTCGGCCACGCAGCGCTTGCTGACCTGCACCCAGGTCAGGCGGCCGTCGCGGCGGCGCAGCCGGCGTTCGCCTCGCCAGGCGCCGGTCTGCAGCAGGGCCAGCTGCTGCTCGGCGACGAACTGGCCGTGCACCTCGTCGCTTTCGAAGAGGCGGTCCAGCGGCAGCTGGGACAGCGCCTCGGCGGTGTAGCCGGTCAGTTGCAGCATGGCCTCGTTGGCCCGCTCGATGCGGCCGCCGCGCACGTAGGTGATGCCGACGTCGGAGACGTTGAACATCAGCTCGCGCTCGCGCGCCACCGCTTCCAGCTCGGCCTGCTGGGCCTTGCGGCGCGTGATGTCGGTGAGCACCGCCACCGCCTCGGACTCCTCGTTCGCGGCAGCGCGGGAAGCGACCAGCGCGAACCACTCGCCCAGGTGCTCGAACTCGGCCTCGAAGCGGCCGTCCTCGGCCAGGGCCTGCAGCAGCAGCGCTTCCACCTGCGGATGCTCGGCGAACACCTGGGTGATCGGCGCGCCGTTGCTGGCGCCCTCGGGCAGGCCCATCATGGCCTCGAAGCGGCGGTTGCAGCGCACCAGCCGGCCGCCGCGCAGGTAGGCGATGCCGGCGCTGGTGCCGTCGAGGATGGTCTGCAGCTCGCGCAGCAGCTGCTCGCTGGTGCGGTGGGCCTCTTCCTGGTCGGTGATGTCCAGCGTGACCACCGACAGCGCGGTGCGCCCGCCCGCGAGCTCGCCCGGTTCCACGCGCGTCAGCAGCCAGCGCACGCCCAGGTCCGGCAGGCGCACGGCATAGCGCACCTGCGCGCGCCGGCCTTCGCGCAGCGCGCGCTGCAAGCGCTCGAACTCGTCGCGCGAACCGGGCTCCACCTGGTCGCGGCCGATGGACTGCAAGCCGGCCTGCATGCCGGCCGCCGCCTGGGCCTGCGCCTTGGCGCCGCGCTTGCCGCCGCCGGTGGCCGGCACGGACGACGGCCGCGGCGCGCTGTGCACCCAGCCGCGCGAGGCTTCATAGGTGGCGACGCCCACGCCGGCCGTGTCCATCAGCGCGCCGATCTCCAGCTGCGCCAGGTCGCGTTCATCCTCCAGCGTGCGGTCTTCCAGCACCGCCATCACCCGCACCTGGCCGGACTCGGTGCGGTAGGCACGCAGTCGCGAACGCAGGCGCAGGCGCCGCCCATCCGGCAACGCCAGGCCGCCACGCACCTCCAGCGCCGGCTGGTCGGGCCGCAGCGACGGGTGCGGCCGGTCGTCTTCCCAGGCCAGCAGCTGGGCCAGCTCCACCGGGGCCTCGCGCAAGGTCAAGGGCACGCTGCCGGCCAGGGCCTCGAACGCGGCGTTGCTGCGCACCACCAGGCCGGCCAGGTCATACACCACCATGCCGACGGGGCTCAGGTCGAACCAGTGCTCCAGCTCGTGCACCGAGCGGTCGGCCTGCGCGCGGGCGTGGTGCTCGATGGTGACGTCGTGCAGGATCGCCAGCATCAGCGGCGCGCCGTTGTCGGCCGAGACCCAGCGCGGCGCGAAGCGGAACCAGCGCTCGCGCCCCTGCTGGTCGGTCATGCGGCGCTCGATGCGCATGCCGGGCTGGCGCCCTTCGCGCAGCGACGCCATCAGCTGGTCGCGCAGGTCCAGCATCTCCGCCCGGTCGGCATCCGGCACGAACTCCATCGGGTCGCGGCCGATGAGCTGCGAGGGCGGCCGGCCGATCGCTTCACAGTAGGCGCGGTTGGCGGCGACGATGCGGAACTCGGTGTCCTGCACCGTCAGCGGCTGCGGGGCGTCCCACAACAGGCGCACCAGTTCGCTGGTGGCGGCGGGGCCGGCGCGGGGCACGATGGCCTCGTCCGCCTCGGGACGCGCCCGCACGCTGCGCCCGCCGCCGGGCGCCGACGCCAGCAGCAGGTCGATGCGGCGGCCGTCGGCCAGCCGCGCATGCCAGCGCCCCTCGCCGGCCACCGCGCCCAGCGCGGCCTGAAGTTCACTGCTGGCGGGCTCGGCCAGCCGGGCCAGCGCGGCGTGCGCGTCCTGCCCCGGCTCGCAGCCCCACAGGCGCATGGCCGCGCGGTTGCAGAAGCTGACGCGCCGCCGGTTGTCCAGCAGCAAGAGCGCGTCGTCGGTGCCGTCGAGCAGCGCGGACAGCTGCGTGTGGGTGGGCAGCGCCTGGGGGCGGGACAGCACGGACATCGAACCAGTTTACTGGTCGAGGGTCGGCGCGCCCCCGTGGTCCGGTCAGCGCCGTTTCAGCGGCGCTTGCGCAGCCGGCTGAAGCCCGCCATGGCCGCCAGCGCACCCAGCGCCAGGGCCAGCGAACCGGGTTCCGGCACGGTGCGCACTTCCTCGTCCTCGGCGCCGGAGACCAGGCGCATCAGCGCCGGGGCGCCGTGCAGGGTCTCGGCCAGCACCGCCAACGGGATGCGCTTGCGCTTGCGTTCCATGCGCGCGCCCAGCACCGAGACGTTGCCGCACACGTCGGGCACCATCACCGAGTACAGGTTGCCCTGCTTGTCCGCGGCCTCGAAGAGGCTGGCGCGTTCCACGTGGCCGCGCTTGAAGTTCACCCGGGTGTTCACGCACAGCGTGTTGCCGTAGGTCATCGCGACGTTGCGCGACTCGAATTCGCGCTGTTCGTCGCGTTCCGAGCGGATGCCGGCGTTGGTGATCTCCAGCCGGTCGTCGAGCTGGCCGGCCGCCACCTTCATGGAGATGCGCTGGATGACCTCGGCGGGCAGCTTGGCCGTCACCAGCGCCTGCTCCACCGAGCCGCGGTAAGGATTGCGCCCGGGCATGCCCCAGGCGCAGCCCTGCTTCAGCGACAGGCGCTGCACGCCGGCGCTGCTCACGGGGTCCTGCGCGGCGGCCAGCAGCGGGTGGTTGGGCGTGATGTCGACGCCGTCATGGTGTTCGCCCAGCTTCAGCGGCAGGGTGTTGCGCACGTCGCGCACGCCGCTGGCATTGCTGCTGGGCAGCCGGTAGGTCACGACGGCGGCCGTGGCGATGCCGGCCAACAACAGCGGCCAGGCGCGCAGCACGCGCCGCCCGGCGTTGCGCACGCCGGAGAGGTCGATGGGCGCGCGGCGGCGGCCGATGCGCGGGCGCGGCTTCGGCGCGGCCGTCGGCAGCACCATGGGCAGCAGGTCGTTCCAGCCGCAACGGTCGTTGACGCAGCGATAACGCGCCATGGACTCGGCGAAGCGCGACTCCATGTCGTCTTCCGTGCGGTGCACACGGCGAACATTGCGCCCGCAAGCGGGACACAGGTGGCGACGACCCTGTTCGTACAGGTGCATGGAATCGGTATCGCGGTGAGGTGGAGGAGCGGCCGGCCGGACCTTCGTGGGGCCACGAGCCGAGGTATGACGAATTGTTTCATCGGCAGCGCCCCGGCCCGCTTGAGGCACCGGATTGAGGGGGCAGGATTGCCGTGAACAAATCCCGCGCGGGCCGGATTGTCAGGGTCCACACTGCGCGGCTCTGTACCGGGTCGGCCCATGAACAAACTTTCCCTACACGCCGTGCTGCTCGCCGGAGCCGCTGTCACCGCGGGTTCCGGCGCGGCGGCGGGGCCGGCGCCGGAGCAGGCCGCGAATGGCGGGATGAGCGACTACGCCGAGCGCGTGACGCAGGCGGTGAACGCCTATCGCGCCGAGAAAGGGCTGCCGGCCCTGCTGCCGGCACCGGCGCTGATGGCGCTGGCCGCCGAACACAGCAGCGACATGGCGGCGCGCAAGCGGCCCAGCCACGACAACTTCGCGGGCCGCTTCGAACGCACCGGCGCCGAGCTGTGCGTGGAGAACGTGGCGCAGGGCTTCCGCGTTCCGGAGCAGGTGATCCTCGGCTGGCGCCACGTGGCGACCCACCACCGCAACCTGCTGGAGCCGCGCGTGCGCTACCTGGGGCTGGCGAACACGGGCCTGTACGTGACCTTCTTCGCCTGCGACACGCC
>CBIHPZ010000010.1:0-18435 GCA_966211865.1 uncultured Aquabacterium sp. | reverse complement strand
CCGGGGCGCCATACGAGCAATGCCACCGGCAGCGTCGCCACGGCCGCCAGCCCGGCCAGCCACGCGCGGCTCGGCTGCCGGCGCTCGTAGGGGGAAGGTGCGCGCGCCTTGGCGGTGGCCGTGGTGGCGCTTGCCGCGGTGGCGGTGGCAGCAACCGTTTCATTGCGCGGCAGCGGCGGCATCGGCGTCGGCCCGCCCGACATCGGTGCCAGGCCGCGCGCCTGCACCGGTGGCCGCGGCGGCAGCCAGGTGGACAGCGGCGCGCGGGCCATGTCCAGCGGCGTCATCGGGGCCGTCGCCGCCGTGCCGCCGATGCGCTGTGGCGCGGGCGCCGTGGCCACCGGTGCCGTTCGTCCGCCCGGCAGCGTGCTGCGGTCGTCGCCGGGTGGGGGCGCCACGGGTGGCCGAGGGCGCGTCAGCATCACCGTGATGTCCGACTGCGGCTCGGGCCGCGGCGGCGGCACCGTGGCGGCCGGCAGCGTCTGCAAGGCCAGGCGCAGTTCGCTGGCGAAGGCGCCTGCGCTCTGGAAGCGATGGTCTGGGTTCTTTGCCAGCGCGCGCAAGGCAATAGCGTCGAATATCCTCGGCGAGGCGGGCGCCAGCTGCGAAGGCGGCAGCGGGTCCTCGTGCAGGATCTTGCGCTGCACGGCCCACTGGCCGCCACCGCCAAAAGGCCGCTCGTGCGTGAGAAACTGGTACAGGATGACCCCGACCGCAAACAGGTCGGTGCGCGAGCCCACCGCCATGCCCTGGATCTGCTCGGGCGACATGTAGCTGGGCGTGCCCACCATCGTGCCGGGCATCGTGCGGTCCGCGCCGGTGTCCACAAGGCGCGCCACGCCGAAGTCGGTCAGCTTCACGTGGCCGGCGCGCTCGATCATCACGTTGGCCGGCTTGACGTCACGGTGCACGATGCCGCGGTCGTGCGCATAGGCCAGCGCATCGAGCAGCTCGCACAGGATGCGCACGGCCTCGGGCAGGCCGAAGTAGTTCTGGTTGTCGAAGTGCTGCGCCAGCTCGCTGCCTTCGATGAACTCCATGACGATGTAGGCGACCTCGTCTTCCTCGCCGAAGTCGTACACCGTGACGATGTGCGGGTGCGTGAGCCGCGCGGCCGCCTGGGCCTCGCGCACGAAGCGGCGCGAATAGTCCTGCGCCACGGTGTCGTCGAGCAGGTGGCTCTTCAGGATGGTCTTGATCGCCACGCGCCGGTCCAGGCGCGGGTCCAGGGCTTCATACACCAGCCCCATCGCGCCGCGGCCGAGCACGGACTTCAGCTGGTAGCGCCCCAGTTGGGTCATGGGCCCGGGGTTCATCATGCTGCGCGGCAGGCGCCGGCGGCCACAGGCGGCCGCCCACGGCCAAAGGGGTGGCGATGGATGGCCACGAGTATAGGGATCGGCGCTGGCGGCGCCAGGGGGCGGTTCCCACGCGTGATGGAGCCGCTTAAGTGCTTTCGGTGGCCGCTCCCCCGGCCATCAAGCCATCGCCGACCGGCAAGTCGGGCGACTAGTCGCCCGATCGATCAGGGCGCGGCGCGCTGCGCGTACCAGTCGGCAACCACCGCCATGCCGGCGCGGATGTCGTGCGTGGGCGCGTAGCCCAGGCGCACGCGGGCCTTGCCGATGTCGGCGCGCGAGTGGCGCACGTCGCCGGCGCGGAAGTCGCGGTACACCGGCCCGCCGATCGTGAGACCGGGGCGGCTGGCCTGCAGCTGCTGGCCCAGCATCGCGTGCAGCTGGTTGAGCGTCGTCTGGTCCCCGACGGCGACGTTGTAGACCTCGTTCAGCGCTTCGGTCTCGGTCGTGGTCGCGGCCAGCAGGTTGGCCTGCACGGCATTGGCGACGAAGCAGAAGTCGCGGCTGGTTTCGCCGTCGCCGTTGATGAAGACGGTCTCGCCGCGCAGCATGGCCGCGGCCCAGCGTGGCACCACGGCGGCGTAGGCGCCTTCCGGGTCCTGGCGCGGGCCGAAGACGTTGAAGTAGCGCAGGCCCACCGACGCCATGCCGTAGCTGCGCGCGAAGACGGAGGCGTACAGCTCGTTGACGTACTTCGTCACCGCGTAGGGCGACAGCGGGTTGCCGATCGCATGCTCGACCTTCGGCAGGCCGGGGTGGTCGCCATAGGTGGAACTGCTGGCGGCGTAGACGAAGCGGGTGGCGCCGGCATCGCGCGCGGCGACCAGCATGTTGAGGAAGCCGCCGATGTTCACCTCGTTGGTCGTGATCGGGTCGGCGAGCGAACGCGGCACCGAACCCAGCGCGGCCTGGTGCAGCACCAGCTCCACGCCTTCGCACGCATTGCGGCAGTCCTCCAGCCGGCGGATGTCGCCCTCTACGAAGCGCAGGCGCGCCCAGGCTGCTTCGCCCACGCTGGCGCGCACGTCGTCCAGGTTGTGGCGGTGGCCGGTGGCGAAGTTGTCGAGCGCGACCACCCGCTGGCCCAGCCCGAGCAGCGTTTCCAGCAGGTGGCTGCCGATGAAGCCGGCCGCGCCGGTGACCAGCCAGGTGCGCGGCGCTTGCTGCAGGGCGTGGCGGAGGTTCTCGTAGGGGCTGGCGTTGTTCAAGCGGGGCCTCGTGGGGATCGCGTCAGGCGAAGGTCTCGGCCGCTGCCAGCAGCGGCGCGGCCTGGTCTTTCGGGGCCAGCAGCGGCGTGATGCCGTCGGGCCAGGAGATGCCGATCGCGGGGTCGTTCCAGGCGATGGCGCGCTCGCAGTCCTTGGCGTAGACGTCGGTGGTCTTGTAGGCGAAGCGCGTGTCGTCGGCCAGCGCGATGAAGCCGTGCGCGAAGCCCTCGGGGATCCACAGCTGGCGCTTGTTCTCGTCGCTCAGCTCCGCGCCCACCCAACGTCCGAAGTGGGGGGAGCCCCGGCGGATGTCGACAGCGACGTCGAAGGCCGCGCCGCGCGTCACCCGCACCAGCTTGCCCTGCGGCTGCGGCGGCAGCTGGTAGTGCAGGCCGCGCAGCACCCCGCGCCGGGAGTGCGATTCGTTGTCCTGCACGAAGGGACGCGGCGCGGGCAGGCCCAGTTCGGCCAGGCCGGCGGCAAAGCGCTTCGCGTTGAAGCTTTCCATGAACCAGCCGCGGTCGTCGCCGAACACCTGCGGTTCGATCAGCACCACGCCGGGCAGGGAGGTCGGAATGAATTTCATCGGGTCGTCGGGGCAGCGGCCGCCGGGGCGGCCAGGGGCAGGTTCAAGGCTTCGGCCAGCATGCGTTCCACACCCTGCTGCCAGGGGGGCAGGGTGAGGCCGAAGGCCTGCTGCAGCTTGCGGGTGTCGAGCCGCGAATTCAGCGGGCGGCGTGCCGGCACGGGGTAGGCGCTGCTGGGGATCGGCAGCACCGACTCGGGCGCCGCCCGCAAGGGCAGGCCGCGCGCGCGGGCCCAGCCGATGACGTGCCGGGCATAGGCGCACCAGCTGGTCTCGCCGGCGGCGCAAGCGTGGTACGTGCCGCCCAGTTCGGGTTGCTGCGCGACGGTGCGCAGCATCAACGGAGCGAGGTCGGCCAGCAGGTCGGCGCCGGTGGGCGCGCCGATCTGGTCGTCGACCACCTTCAGTTCGTCGCGTTCACCGGCCAGGCGCAGCATGGTGCGGGCGAAGTTGCCGCCCCGCGCCGCGTAGACCCAGCTGGTGCGCAGGATCAGGTGCTGGCAGCCGCTGGCGCGGATCTGTTCCTCGCCCGCCAGCTTGCTCGCGCCGTAGACACTCAGCGGTGCCGTGGGGCTCTGTTCGTCACGCGGCGTGCTGCCGCTGCCGTCGAAGACGTAGTCGGTGCTGTAGTGCACCAGCCAGGCACCGAGGCGCGCTGCCGTGCGTGCCAGCGCACCCGGTGAATCGGCGTTGACGGCGTGGGCCAGCGCCTGTTCCTGCTCGGCGCGGTCCACCGCGGTGTAGGCGGCGGCATTGACGATCACCTGCGGCGCCACCCGTTCCGCCAGCGCGGCCACCGCATCGGGCTGCGCCAGGTCGGCGCCTTCGGCGCGTCCGGCGGTCACCACCTCGCCCAGCGCGGCGAGCGAGCGCCGCAGTTCCCAGCCGACCTGACCGTCGGCGCCCAGCAGAAGCAGTTTCATCGGGCGCGGATTGTAAGGAAGGGCTGTTCTCGGCTTGACACAGGCGCAACAGGGCCGTGGCGGATAATCCGCGATTCATGAATGAATCCTCACTCCCCACCGAGCCTGCAGCGGCGCCGCAGAAGTTCGAGACCCTGGCGCTGAACCCGAAGCTGCTGCGGGCGGTCGCCGAGTCCGGCTACACGGCGATGACGCCGATCCAGGCGAAGGCCATCCCGATCGTGCTGGACGGCCGCGACGTGATGGGAGCCGCCCAGACCGGCACCGGCAAGACCGCCGCCTTCACGCTGCCACTGCTGCAGAAGATGCTGCGGCATGAAAACGCTTCGATGTCGCCGGCGCGCCACCCGGTGCGGGCGCTGGTGCTGGCCCCCACGCGGGAACTGGCCGACCAGGTGGCCAACAACGTGCGCACCTACGCCAAGCACACCGACCTGCGCTCCACCGTCGTCTTTGGCGGCATCGACATGAAGCCGCAGACCGCCGAGCTGAAGCGCGGTGTCGAGGTGCTGATCGCCACGCCCGGACGCCTGCTGGACCACATCGAGGCCAAGAACTGCGTGCTGAACCAGGTCGAGTACGTGGTGCTCGACGAGGCCGACCGCATGCTGGACATCGGCTTCCTGCCCGACCTGCAGCGCATCCTGTCCTACCTGCCCAAGCAGCGGCAGACGCTGCTGTTCTCGGCCACCTTCTCGCCCGAGATCAAGCGCCTGGCGCAAAGCTACCTGCAGGACCCGATCACGGTCGAGGTGGCACGCCCGAACGCCACGGCGTCCACCGTCGAACAGCGCTTCTACAGCGCCGATGAGGACGACAAGCGCCGCGTCGTGCGGCAGCTGCTGCGCGAGCGCGAGATCGGCCAGGCCATCGTCTTCGTCAATTCCAAGCTCGGCGCCGCGCGCCTGGCCCGCTCGTTCGAGCGCGACGGGCTGCGCACGGCCGCGCTGCATGGCGACAAGTCGCAGGACGAACGACTGAAGTCGCTGGCCGCGTTCAAGGCGGGCGAAGTCGACCTGCTGGTCGCCACCGACGTGGCCGCGCGTGGCCTGGACATCGCCGACCTGCCCGCGGTCTTCAACTTCGACGTGCCGTTCAATGCCGAGGACTACGTGCACCGCATCGGCCGCACCGGCCGCGCCGGTGCGTCGGGCCTGGCGGTGACGCTGGTCGACCGCGATGACGCGCGCCTGGTTGCCGACATCGAGAAGCTGATCAAGAAGAAGATCGAGATCGAGGCGATCGAGCTCGAGGACGACCGACCGCGGCGCCCGCCGCGCCGTGCGCGGGAAGACGAGGACACGCGTCCCCGCGAGTGGGCAGGCGAGCGTTCGGGTGAACGTGAACGGGCCGACGGCAGCCGCTTCAACTACGCGGCGCCGGCGCGCGCCGCCAGCGATCCCTTTTTCGACAAGCCTTATGAACCGGGGCTGCCGGCGGACACGGCGCCGGCATGGGACAAGAAGGGCAGCCCGCAGCCGCCGGTGCGCGGCTTGTCGCCCAACATCCGCAGCAAGCGCAAGGTCGCGACGCTGCTGGGGGGCGGACCCAAGGTCTGACGGGGCTGACCGCGCCCCGCGCGGCTGGTTCCGAAGGCTGCGCCGAGCTGCGCTCGGCACGGGTGGCGTGCCGCTGTCGCGCGCGACGTGTCTAGTGGCCCAGCCAGCAGAAAACGGCCGGCATCGTGTCCGGCAAGGTCGGCCGCTCGGTGCGCCAGCGCGCGGCCGGCAGCGTGCGGCACCAGCCGCCCGGCAGGGTCAGTCCACAGGCCACCGCCAGCCGCGTGGTGGGCTGCAGGTGCTCGGCCAACGCGCCGAGCAGCGCGGCGTTGCGATAGGGCGTCTCGATCGCGATCTGCGTCTGCTGCAGGCGCCGCGACAACGCATCCAGCTCGCGGATGCGCGCGGCGCGCGTGGCCGCGTCAATCGGGAGGTAGCCCGTGAAGGCGAAGCTCTGGCCGTTGAGGCCGCTCGAGGCCAGCGCCAGCAGCAGCGAGCTGGGGCCGGACAGTGCTTCGACGGAAATACCCGCCGCGTGTGCCGCGGCCACCAGCCCGGCGCCGGGGTCGGCGATGGCCGGCAGTCCGGCCTCGGACAGCAGCCCCAGGTCCGCGCCACCCCGGGCGGGCGCCAGCAGTGCTTCGAACTCGGCGCCGACAGCGGCCTGCGCGGCGCCGCCCTTGTCTCCCTTGTTTCCCTTGGGCGGGCGTGGCAGCTCGCGGATGTTGATCTCCTGCAGTGGCAGGGCGAGCGGTACACAGGCATGCACCCGCTTCAAGAAGGCGCGCGCCGATTTCGCGTTCTCCGCCACCCAGTGGCGCAGGCCGGCGGCGCGTGCGATGGCCGCCTGCGGCAGCACCTCGTCGAGGGCCACCTCGTGGCCGGTGCCCAGGTCCAGCGTGTTGGGCATCAGCACCAGCGTGCCGGTGCCGGCGGTGGGCGCGGTCACGGCCGCAGCGGGTTCACGCCCGCTTCGCGCAGCAGCCGCGCGGTGCGGATCAGGGGCAGGCCGACCAGCGCGGTCGGGTCGTCCGACTCGATGGCCTCCAGCAGCGCGATGCCCAGCGTCTCGCACTTGGCGCTGCCCGCGCAGTCGTAGGGCATCTCGGTGCGCAGGTAGTGCTCGATCTCGTCGTCGTGCAGGTCGCGGAAGCGCACCGTGACCGGCGCCAGCAGCACCTGCTCGTACGCAGCGGCGGCATGCACGACCGCCACGGCAGTCTGGAACACCACGGTGCGGCCACGCATCGCGCGCAACTGCGCCACGGCGCGCTCATGGTTGCCGGGCTTGCCGATCGGCTCGCCGGCCAGGTCCGCCACCTGGTCGGAACCGATCACCACGGCCGCCGGATGCTGCCGCGCCACCGCCCAGGCCTTGGCCAGTGCCAGGCGCTGCGCCAATGCGGCGGGCGTTTCGCCGGGCAGGGACGATTCATCGACCTCGGGGGAAACCACCTCGAAGGGCAGGCGCAGCCGTTCGAGCAATTCACGCCGGTAGCGGGAGGTGGATGCGAGGATCAGGGGCGGGGCGGACATCGGCGGATTGTCCCATCCGGGGCCGTACACTGACCCGATGAAACCGCGTGCCCACGATCCCTTGCGCCTCGACGTGGCGGCCCTGGCAGCCGAAGGTGGCGTACTGGAAGGCCGCTGGCCGGGCGATCAACTACCGCGCCTGGCCCACACCACCACGCCGCCCCAGGACACCGCGCCCGCGGACGTCGCATGGCGGGCGGAAGGGCGTCGGGTGCCGGTCACCGGCGGCGAGCCGGAGCTGTGGTTGCACGTCAGCGCGCAGACCCCGGTGTGGCTGACCTGCCAGCGCTGTCTCCGCCCCTTCGAATCGCCGATCGAGATCGACCAGTCCCTGCGCTTCGTGCGTGGCGAAGCCGAGGCGGAAGCGCTGGACGCCGAGCTGGAGGAAGACGTGCTGGCCCTGCCGCGCGCGCTGGACCTGCGCGAACTGGTCGAGGACGAGCTGCTGCTGGCCCTGCCGCTGGTGCCGCGGCACGAGACATGTCCGACGCCGCTGACCTTCTCGGCCGGCGCTGTGGAGGATGCGGCGGAGCCCGAGCGCGAGAACCCTTTCGCGGCGCTGCAGGCCCTGAAGGGCAGGCAAGGCAGTTGAGGGCGGCCTGAACTTTCAGCGTGGTATAGTCGCGGGCTTTCCTTTCCGGTGCGCCGGGCTTCAGGCCAAGGTCGCGAGGTTTCCAGCCCCGGAACCCGGAAATGGCGTCCCACAAGGCGCCCCACCCGATGCGCTCCAGCCGCTTCCAAGCGTGGGCGCCCAATGCGCCCAGCGGCGCCCCGCGCTACACCCGCGCTCTAGCCAGCCGGGGACTGATCAGGAGTTTTTCATGGCCGTCCAGCAGAACAAGAAGTCGCCCTCCAAGCGGGGCATGCACCGCTCGCACAACGCCCTGGTCACGCCGGGCACCGCGATCGAGCCCACCACCGGTGAAGTGCATCTGCGCCATCACATCAGCCCGACCGGCTTCTACCGCGGTCGCAAGGTGCTGAAGAGCAAGCAGGACGCCTGATTCACGGCTTGGTGCTTCCGGCACCGCGTCCCGCGTGATCAGAATTGACCAATGCCCGGCTGTGCCTGACGTGCAGCCGGGCATTGTCATTGGCCGGCCGGCGCCGTTGATCTCGCCAGGCGCGGAACCCCTCGGGCCGGGGTCGGTCCACTTGTGCCGCCTGGGCGCATCGCCTACCGTCGCGCATCCTTGAACCCGCGCGGCGCCGCCCTATGGCGCCGGCCGCGCGATGTCCTGCCTTCCTCCGCCTCCAGCCGTGTCCCACAACTCGCCTCTCCCACCGTTGCAGCGCGTGCGCGTGGCCGTCGACTGCATGGGCGGCGACCACGGTCCATCGGTGACGCTGCCGGCGTGCCAGGCGTTCCTCGCTGCGCACCCCGAGGCTGAACTCGTGCTGGTCGGCACCGAAGAAGCCCTGCGCCCGGCCGCCGGGTGGCCGCGCTGCACGCTTGTCACGGCGACCGAGGTCGTGGCCATGGACGATGCCGTCGAGGTCGCGCTGCGCCGCAAGCGTGATTCGTCGATGCGCGTCGCCATCGCCCAGCTCAAGGTCGATGATGGCGGCCAGGCCGCCGCGGACGTCTGCGTCTCGGCCGGCAACACCGGCGCGCTGATGGCGGTCGCACGCTACGTGCTGAAGACCTTCGCCGGCATCGACCGGCCCGCCATCGCCGCGCTGCTGCCGAATGCCCGCGGCGGCTTCACGAAAGTGCTGGACCTGGGGGCAAACGTCGACTGCACCGCCGAGCACCTGCTGCAGTTCGCGGTGATGGGCAGCGCGCTGGTGAGCGCGCTGGACGGCAAGGACGAGCCCAGCGTCGGCCTGCTCAACATCGGCGAGGAGGTCATCAAGGGCAGCGAGACCATCAAGCGCGCGGGCGAGCTGTTCCGCGCGGCCGATGCCGCCGGGCAGATCAACTTCCACGGCAACGTCGAAGGCAACGACATCTTCAAGGGCACCACGGACCTGGTGGTCTGCGACGGCTTCGTCGGCAACGTGGCGCTGAAGACCTCCGAAGGCCTGGCGGGCATGCTGACGCAGATGATCAAGCAGGAGTTCTCGCGCACGCCCTTGACCAAGCTCGCCGCACTGGCCGCCTGGCCCGTGCTGCAGCGCTTCAAGTCGCGCGTGGATCATCGCCGCTACAGCGGTGGTGCGTTGCTCGGGCTGCGCGGGCTGGTGTTCAAGGCCCATGGCTCGTCGGACGCCTTCGCCTTCGGGCGGGCGCTCGAGCGGGCGTATGATGCCGCCCGCAATCGCCTGCTCGACCGCGTGCACGATCGAATCCGCGACACGCCGGCCTTGCTGCCGCCGGCGCCGGACGAATCGGCCGCGGCCCATGCCGCATGACCCTCACCCCCGCGACCCCGATCCCCCGCTATTCGCGCATCACCGGCACCGGCAGCATGCTGCCGCCGCGGCGCGTCACCAACGCCGAGCTGGCCGCTGAGCTGGCCGGTCGCGGCATCGAGACCTCGGACGAGTGGATCGTCGCGCGCACCGGGATCCGCGCCCGCCACTTTGCGGCGGACAACGTCGTGGCCAGCGACCTGGCTGTTGGCGCGGCCCGGCACGCGCTGGAAGCCGCTGGCCGCCGGGCCGACGAGATCGACCTGATCATCGTCGCCACCTCCACCCCGGACATGGTGTTCCCGTCCACCGCCTGCGTGGTCCAGCGCAAGCTGGGCGCGGCCGGTGGTGCGGCCTTCGACGTGCAGGCCGTGTGTTCCGGCTTCGTCTATGCGCTCACGGTCGCGGATTCGATGATCCGCAGCGGTGCCGCGCGCAAGGCGCTGGTGATCGGCGCCGAGATCTTCTCCCGCCTCCTCGACTTCAACGACCGCGGCACCTGCGTGCTGTTCGGCGATGGCGCGGGCGCGGTGGTGCTCGAAGGCAGCGACCAGCCCGGCATCCTGGCGAGCGACCTGCATGCCGATGGCCAGCACGTCGGCATCCTGTGCGTGCCCGGCCACGTGGCCGGCGGCCAGGTCAGCGGCGATCCGCTGCTGAAGATGGACGGCCAGGCGGTGTTCAAGCTGGCCGTGGGCGTGCTGGAATCGGCCGCGCGGACGGTGCTCGAGCGCGCCGGCCGCACCGAAGCGGACATCGACTGGCTCATCCCGCACCAGGCCAACATCCGCATCATGCAGGGCACGGCCAAGAAGCTGAAGCTGCCGATGGACAAGCTCATCGTCACGGTCGATGAACACGGCAACACCTCCGCCGCATCGATTCCGCTGGCGCTCGACGTCGCGGTGCGCGGCGGCCGCATCCAGGCCGGAGACACGCTGATGCTCGAAGGCGTGGGCGGCGGTTTCACCTGGGGCGCCGTGCTGCTCGACTTCTGAGCGCCGCCTCTTTCTCCTGCTCTCTCACTGGGATCGATCGACGATGAGATCGTTTGCGTTCGTGTTTCCGGGCCAGGGCTCGCAGGCCGTCGGCATGCTCGACGGCTGGGGCGACCATCCGGCCGTGCGCCAGACGCTGGAAGAAGCCTCCGCCGCGCTCGGCGAGGACCTGGCGCGCCTGATTGCCAGCGGCCCGAAGGAGCAGCTGGATCTGACGACGAACACCCAGCCGGTGATGCTCACCGCGGGCATCGCGTGTTATCGCGCCTGGCGGGCAGAGGGTGGCGCGCAGCCGGCCGCGCTGGCCGGCCATTCGCTGGGCGAGTACGCAGCGCTGGTGGCGGCTGGCGCATTGAGTCTGGCCGATGCCCTGCCGCTCGTGCGCTTCCGTGCCCAGGCCATGCAGGAAGCGGTGCCGGTGGGGGCGGGTGCGATGGCGGCCATCCTCGGACTCGAGGCGACCGCGGTGATCGAAGGCTGCCAGCGTGCGGCCACGGAAAGCGGCGAGGTCGTCTCGGCCGCAAACTTCAACGATCCCAAGCAGACGGTGATTGCTGGCACCAAGGCCGGGGTCGACCAGGCGTGCACTCTGCTGAAGGCCGCGGGCGCCAAGCGCGCGCTGCTGCTGCCCGTGTCCGCGCCGTTCCATTGCAGCCTGATGAAGCCCGCGGCGGAGCGGCTGCGCGAGCGCCTGGCTTCGGTGAGCGTGCAGGCGCCGGCCATTCCGGTGGTCAACAACATCGATGTCGCCACGCCGACCGACCCGGCGGCGATCCGCGACGCGCTCTACCGCCAGGCCTTCGGCCCGGTGCGCTGGGTCGAGGTGACGCAGGCCTTGCGCGCGCGCGGCCTGCTGCACGTCGTCGAATGCGGCCCCGGCAAGGTGCTGTCCGGCATGGCCAAGCGCATCGATGCCGAACTGGTCGCGGGCGCCATCTTCGACCCGGCCTCGCTGCAGGCCACGCAGGAACTGCTTGCATGAGTGAAACCAAACAAGTTGCGCTGGTCACCGGCGCCTCGCGTGGCATCGGCCGCGCCATCGCCACGCAACTCGCCACCGCGGGCTTCACCGTGATCGGCACGGCCACCACCGAGGCGGGCGCAGCCGCCATCGGTGATGCCCTGGCGCCCATGGGTGGCCGCGGCCTGTGCCTGAACGTCACCGACGCCGCCGCATCGGACGCCGCGGTGGAGGCCATCGTCAAGGCCGACGGCGGCCTGCACGTGCTGGTCAACAACGCCGGCATCACCCGCGACACGCTGGCCATGCGCATGAAGGACGAGGACTGGGACGCGGTGCTCGACACCAACCTGAAGGCCGTCTTCCGGCTGGCGCGCGCAGTGATGCGCCCGATGATGAAGCAGCGCTATGGCCGCATCATCAACATCACGTCCGTGGTCGGTGCGGCCGGCAACCCGGGCCAGGCCAATTACGCCGCGGCCAAGGCCGGCGTGGCCGGCATGACGCGCGCGCTGGCCCGTGAACTGGGCAGCCGGCAGATCACCGTCAATTGCGTGGCCCCCGGCTTCGTCGCCACCGACATGACCGAGGTGCTGCCGGAGGCGCAGAAGGCCGCGCTGCTGCAGCAGATCCCGCTGGGCCGCCTCGCGTCGCCCGACGAGATCGCCCATGCCGTGGCCTTCCTCGCCAGCCGCGAAGCCGGCTACATCACCGGCACCGAACTGCACGTCAACGGCGGCATGTACATGAGTTGAGGTCTGCGTTGCACCGGTCCCGCCCGGCCGGTGTGACGCGCCTGGGGTGTCTCAGAGTGTTCACCCCAGCGCCATTAGAATCCCGGGCTGGCTTTTTGCATTCACTCCTGGAGGAGTCATGAGCGATATCGAATCCCGTGTCAAGAAGATCATCGCCGAGCAACTCGGCGTGCCCGAGACGGACGTCAGCAACGAGAAGGCCTTCGTGGCCGACCTGGGCGCCGACTCGCTCGACACGGTGGAACTGGTGATGGCTCTGGAAGACGAGTTCGGGATCGAGATCCCCGACGAGGAAGCCGAGAAGATCACCACGGTGCAGCTGGCGATCGACTACGCCGTCAAGCACCAGAAGGCCTGACGCCTAAGGATCCGCGCGAATGAGCCGCCGTCGTGTCGTCATCACCGGCCTCGGGCTGATCAGCCCGGTCGGCAACAGCGTTGCCGAAGGCTGGGCCAACCTCGTGGCCGGCCGCTCCGGCATCGACACCGTGACGCGCTTCGATGCGTCCCCCATCGCCTGCCGCTTTGCCGGCGAGGTGAAGGGCTTCCAGGTCGAGGACTACATCCCGGCCAAGGAAGCACGCCACATGGATACCTTCATCCATTACGGCCTGGCCGCGGCGATCCAGGCGGTGGTTGATTCCGGCATTCCCACTGGGGACGCGTTGTCCGAACCGATGGCCGAACGCATCGGGTGCCTGGTTGGTTCCGGCATCGGCGGACTGCCGATGATCGAGGTGACGCACCAGGAATACGTGGACCGCGGCGCCCGCCGCATCTCGCCCTTCTTCGTGCCAGCGTCGATCATCAACATGATCTCCGGGCACATCTCGATCCGCTACGGTTTCACGGGGCCGAACCTCGCCATCGTCACGGCCTGCACGACCGGCCTGCACTGCATCGGCGAGGCGGGCCGGCTGATCGAGTACGGCGATGCGGACGTGATGATCGCCGGCGGCGCGGAGGCGACGGTGTCTCCGCTGGGCCTCGGCGGCTTTGCGGCGGCGCGCGCGTTGTCCACCCGGAACGACGATCCGAAGACCGCTTCCCGTCCCTGGGACAAGGACCGCGATGGTTTCGTCCTGGGCGAGGGCGCGGGTGTGCTGGTGCTCGAGGAGTACGAACACGCCAAGGCGCGCGGCGCGAAGATCTATGCGGAGCTGGCCGGTTTCGGCATGGGCGCCGATGCGTTCCACATGACGGCGCCGAACGTCGATGGACCGAAGCGGTCGATGATGGCGGCGCTGCGCAATGCGCGCATCAACGCCGGTGACGTGCAGTACCTCAATGCACATGGCACCTCGACGCCGCTGGGCGACGTCAACGAGACCAACGCGATCAAGCTGGCTTTCGGCGATCACGCGAAGAAGCTGGTCGTCAATTCGACCAAGTCGATGACCGGCCACCTGCTGGGCGGCGCCGGCGGTATCGAGTCGGTGTTCACCGCGCTGGCCCTGCACCACCAGGTGTCGCCGCCCACGATCAACATCTTCAACCAGGATCCCGAGTGCGACCTGGACTACTGCGCGAACGCCGCCCGTGACATGCGGATCGACGTGGCCGTGAAGAACAACTTCGGCTTCGGCGGTACCAACGGCACGATCGTCATGCGCCGCGTCTGACGCGGTGCCGCTCCGGGCATGCGGTCGACTCCGCCGGCGGTCGAAGTGACTCTGCCGCCGGGACGGCGCGAGCAGGGGCTGGTGGCGGCCCTGTACGGTTCGGCCTGTGCGCTCCTCGGGGCGTGGATCGCGTCACATGCCGAGGTTCCCCTCGTCTTCGCTTGGCCTGTGGCTGGCGCGCTGGGCGGGTGGCTCGGCTGGAGGGCTGTGAAGCCGATGGGTGGCCTGCTGCGCTGGGACGGGCAAGGCTGGTGGTCCGGCTCGGACGCGGGGGCGGCACATCCTTTGCACTCGGTGGACCTGATGATGGATCTGGGTGGTTGGATGCTTCTGCGCGCGCGAGCCGAACCGGTGCCGCGCCGGCTGCGGCCGGGGTGCTGGTGCGGCATCGGCCGCCACGATGCTGGCGCGGCTTGGCATGGCCTGCGCCTGGCGCTGTACCACGGCACTGGCGCGCCGGCCGCCATGGCACCTGACCAGGCTTCCGGATGACCACCGAGCAGCCGGACGAACTGCTGGTCGAGCGGGCCAAGCGCGGTGATACGCGGGCTTTCGAGATGCTGGTCGTGAAGTACCAGCGCCGCATCGAGCGGCTCATCGCCCGCATGGTGCGGGACGTCGACCTCGTGCAGGACATTGCGCAGGAATCGTTCATCCGCGCCTACCGTGCCCTGCCCCAGTTCCGTGGCGACAGCGCGTTCTACACCTGGCTTTACCGCATTGCCGTCAACACCGCCAAGAAGGCGCTGGTCGACCTCAAGCGCGATCCGCTCGTGGTGGAATCCGCACTCAGTTCGCTCTCGGATGACGAGGACGAAACTTCCCGTGTCGAGCGCGAACTAACCGACGGCGCGACGCCCGAGGCCGTGTTGGCCAGCAAGGAAATCGCGGAAACGGTCAATGCTGCGATCGCGGCCTTGTCCGAGGATCTCCGGCAGGCGATCACCCTGCGCGAGATCGAGGGCCTCAGCTACGAAGAGATTGCCGAGATGATGAACTGCCCGATCGGAACGGTGCGCTCGCGTATCTTCCGCGCGCGGGAGGCCATCGCCCAGCGGCTGCGGCCGTTGCTCGACACGCGCGAGGGTGAACGGTGGTGAAGGATGCTGCGCCGTACATGGGCGTTGGCGACGGAGTCGGACACAGATCATGCTGAACAGCTCGGGTTCTTCCTCTGATGACGCGATGCGCCAGTCCTTGTCGTCCCTGATGGACGGGCGCCTGGACGACGCGTCACTCGACAGCGCCTTCTCGGCTTGGCGATCGGACGCCAAGGCGCGCGAGTGCTGGCATGCCTACCACCTGATCGGGGACGTGCTGCGTTCGGAAGAGCTGGCCTCCCAACCTTCGCGCGACGAGGCGTTCCTGGCAGGTCTGCGCAGCAAGCTCGCGGCGGAGCCGGTGCCGCTGGCGCCGGGTCGCCGTTCCGGGCAGGAGCGGGGTTGGCGTGAGCGCCTGGTCGCGCCTGCGGCCGTGGCGGCGGGCTTCGTCGCGGTGGCCGGAGTGCTGGTCGTCCTTCGCGGGGCCGCGCCGCAGGAGGGTGCCGATGGCGCGCTGGTCGCTGGTGGCGCCTCCGAGATGACGGTCGTGAACCGCGAGGTGATTCGCGATGCGCGCCTCGACCGCTACCTGGCGGCGCACCGGAAGGTCTCGAACACCGCGTCGGTGCAGGTGCCGGGTGCGGTCGGCCGCAGTGTCGATACCGTCGTGCTCGAGACCAAGTGAGCGCCGTGCGCGTGGGTGATCGCCGCGACCTCGTGCGGTTCGGTGTCGGAGCGGCGCTGCTGTCGTGCAGCGCCTTGGTGTCGGCGCAGGCGCCGGGTGATCCGGCGGCCTGGCTCACCCGCATCCACCAGGCGGCGATCAACCGCAGCTACCAGGGCACCATGGCGTTCAGCGCCGGAGGGCACGTCTCCAGCTCGCGCGTGGTGCACATCGCCGATGGGCGGGAGCGCTACGAGCGGATCGAGGTGCTCGACGGTCCGCGTCGCCAGCAGTTCCGCCACAACGGTTCGATGCTGACGCTGATGCCGGAGGCCAAGGTCGCGGTGGTCGAGGAAATCGACATGCGGGCCGAATTCCCGGCCCTGCCGGTGGGTAACCAGCGCGCCGTCGACAGCTATGAGGTGCGCGCCATGGGCAGCGACCGCGTCGCGGACCACGAGGCCGAGGTGCTGCTGCTGAAGCCGCGCGACGGGCTGCGCTATGCCCAGCGGCTCTGGGCCGAGCGCGAGAGCGGGCTGCTGCTGCGCACCGAGGTGGTGGGGCCCCGTGGCGACGTGCTCGAGTCGTCGGCCTTCATCCACCTGACCATCGGCGGCAAGCTGGCGCCCGACCTGGTGCTGAAGCCGATGAAGCGCAAGCTCGATGGCTACCGTATCGTGCGTCCGCAAGCGGTGTCGACCCAGCTCGATGCCGAAGGCTGGTCGCTGAAGGCGCCACCCGCGGGCTTCCACCTGGTCAGCTGCACCAAGCGTCCGCTGGACGCGACCAGCGAGCCGGCGACGGAGCTGCCGGTGCTGCAATCGGTGTTCTCCGATGGGCTTACGCATGTCTCGGTGTTCGTCGAGCGATTCGACGCCCAGCGGCACAAGCCCATGCGCACGGTGCTGGGCGCGACCAACACGCTGATGAATCGGCATGCGGACTGGTGGATCACCATCGTCGGCGACGTGCCGATGACGACGATCCAGCAGTTCGAGTCCATGCTGCAGCGGCGTCCCTGAGGTGGCGTGTCCACGGGTCGGCGCGCGCGGTGCGCCACGCGTTGCACTGCCAGTTCCATTCATTCGACAGAACCTGGAGAGCTTTCCGATGAGCACCTCGTCCCTGGGCCGGCGTTTCGTGTGGCGCGCGCTGTTGCTGGGCAGCCTGCTCGGGCCGCTGTTCCCTGCGGCGGCTGCGGCACAGCGGGTGGACCTGCCGGACTTCACGGAACTGGTCGAGCGCGTCGGCCCGTCCGTCGTCAACATCCGGACGCTGGAGCGTTCCCGCGGGGCCCCAAATGCGGAACGAGGAGGCGTCGATCCCAACCTGGAGGAGTTCTTCCGCCGCTTCGGCATTCCCTTGCCGGGTGGGCGCGGCGGCACGCCGCCACGGGGTGGCGACGAAGAGCCGCAGCAGCGCGGCGTGGGCTCGGGGTTCATCCTCAGCGCCGACGGCTTCGTGATGACCAACGCGCACGTCGTCGATGGTGCCGATGAGGTGCTGGTGACGCTCACCGACAAGCGCGAGTTCAAGGCCCGCATCGTCGGCCACGACAAGCGCACCGATGTCGCGGTGGTGAAGATCGACGTGACCGGTCTGCCGGCGGTCCGCATCGGCGACGTGGGACGGCTGAAGGTCGGCGAGTGGGTGATGGCCATCGGGTCGCCCTTTGGCCTGGCCAACAGCGTGACGGCCGGCATCGTCAGCGCCAAGGCCCGCGAGACCGGCGACTACCTGCCGTTCATCCAGACCGACGTGGCGATCAACCCGGGCAACTCCGGCGGACCGCTGATCAACCTGCGCGGTGAAGTGGTCGGCATCAACTCGCAGATCTACAGCCGCTCCGGCGGCTACATGGGCATCGCGTTCGCGATCCCCATCGACGAGGCGATGCGCGTGGCGGACCAGTTGCGCAGCACCGGGCGCGTCGTGCGCGGCCGCATCGGCGTGACGATTGCGCCCGTGACGAAGGAAGTGGCGGAGTCGATCGGCCTGGGCCGGCCCATGGGCGCCATGGTGCGCGGTGCCGAATCGGGTGGTCCCGCTGAAAAGGCGGGCATCGAGGCCGGCGACATCATCACCAAGGTCGATGGCAAGACGATCGAAAGCTCGGCCGACCTGCCGCGCCTCATCGGCGGCATCAAGCCGGGCACCCGGACCACGGTGCAGGTGTTCAGGCGCGGCAGCTACCGGGATCTGAACGTCACCGTGGCCGAGTTCGAACCCGATCAGGCGCCTCGCATCTCCCAGAACGATGGCGGTGCGAACCCGGCGGCCAAGTCCGCGCTCGGGCTTTCGGTCAGTGAGCTGGGCGATGCGCAGCGGCGCGAGCTGAAGATTCGGGGCGGTGTGAAGGTGGACGCGGTGGACGGCGCCGCCGCGCGCGCCGGCCTGCGCGAGGGCGATGTGATCCTGACCCTCGACAACACGGAAATCACCGACGTCAAGCAGTTCCTCGCGGTGGCGGCGAAGGCAGAGAAATCGCGCGCGGTCAGCGTGATGGTCCGGCGGGGCGAGTGGGTCAATTACCTGGTCATCCGTCCCAGCCGCTGACCCGACCGAAATGCCGGGTCTTTCCGCATCGTGGCATCTACCTTGAGTCGTGCTGCGTTCGATGCCGTGGCTCAGCTTGCGCACTTTGCAGTTCTTGCCGAGCCTTATGTTTGTTTGTGCAAACTAACTTTTCCGTGGAGTGGGATTCTGAAACGCGGCGGTTAGAATGAGCGCCAACCGGCCGGCTTTTAGGCTGGAAATGACGCGGCAATCAGGGATGTCCCGCTTGCGCGAAGTTTCGCTCAGTCCTGTGGATAAGTTGTGAATAGAAACGGCGTGTTGGCGCTCCGCAACGGCGGGAAAACAAGCAAAGGCGCGCCTTCCGGCGGGTAGGTTTTGGCTACAATGAAGGCCCAACAAGCAGTTGCCATACG
>CBIHPZ010000009.1:0-18633 GCA_966211865.1 uncultured Aquabacterium sp. | reverse complement strand
GCATGGAAGCGCGGCCAACCGGGTCAGGTCGGGAACGAAGCAGCCCTAACCGTTGCAACCAGTGCCGGGGCAAGGCTCGTCACCTCTCTTCAGCAGGCGTTCTGCCTGCACCGGTCAAAGCAGTCGCACGCAGCCAACTGCGGCTTCGGCGCAACGCTTTCCCCCCTGAATCATCCCCACACGCTTGCAGGCGCCCCGGTGGTCAACCCGCGCGAATGCGCGACGTTATGATCCTGGAGGCATCGGCCCGCATCAAGACGTGATGCGTCCTGATGAGCTGCCGGCCCGGCCAGACAAGAATGGACCGAGCGTAACGGCTCCTCGCCGCAGTGCCCCTTTCCCCCTCGAGTCCAACAGGAGTTGCTGATGAAGATGAAGACTGCTCTCTCGCTGATCGCCACCGTTGCTGCCGCCATGGTTGCCCAGTCCGCTTTCGCCCAAGCCGCTTCCGCGCCGACCCGCGCTGAAGTGAAGGCCGAGACCAAGGCCGCCGTCAAGGAAGGCAAGACCACGCCGGCTGGCGAAGGCGCAGCCGCTGCCGCTCCCGCCGCCAAGTCGGACAAGAGCCGCGCCGAAGTGAAGGCCGAGACCAAGAAGGCCGTCAAGGAAGGCAAGTCGACCCCCGCTGGTGAAGCCGGCGCCGCTGCCGCTCCCGCCAAGTCGGAAAAGACCCGCGCCGAAGTGAAGGCCGAGACGAAGAAGGCCGTCAAGGACGGCACGGCCACCCCGGCCGGCGAAGCCGCCAAGAAGTAATCGAGTCACCGACTCGATGAAGAACGGCCCCTCGCGGGGCCGTTTCTCTTTGGGGCCAGGCAACAAGCCAGTCCTTCCTCAAGTGGCCTGGCGGAATGCCATCACGGCCTGGTTCCTCAAGGTCCGGAGCAATGCCAATTCGCGTTCGCTGAGCGCCAGCGCACCAGGCTCGGCCTTGTCGCCGTAGATGAGCGCAAACGGCGAGCCCTTCATCACCATCGGCAGCAGAAGGAACGATGCGGCGTTCACGTCCTTCACGTACCACGCCGGCAGGCGCTGCGCGATGTGCGGAGCGCGCGCGTCGGCGATGAGGGTGTCGACGTTCTTGATGCAGACGGCTGCCAGCAGGTCCGGCGTGGCGGTGCGCTTGAGCTCGATGCGAAAGACGCGGCTCAGCACCTCGGCCTGGGCGCCGAGGCCGAAGCGGCCCAGCAGTGCTTCCGACTTCGGATCACGCAGGCAGAAGACCACGCGCTGGAAGCCCATCGCACGGTACATGGTCTCCAGGATCATCCGCAGCACTTCATTGAGCCGGAACTGCTCGCCGGCCATCGTGTTCGTGATGTCCTGGATGCCTGCGGCCAGCACCTGCGCGATGCGCTCGGGCGAAAGAACCATCGTCGCCGGTTCGGAGACGGTACCGGGCCCCTGGCCGGTGAGCGGAATCGTCGCGTGCAGCTCGTAGGGCGACAAGGAGTCTCCCGCCTCTTTGGCCACCGCGGGCTCGGCCGGCTTGACGACAAGCCGCTGCGCTGTGACGGCCGGCAACTGCAGCCCCATCGCCGGCGCCAGCTGGGCCAGCTTGCCGCGCGCCAGCACCACCGCAGCCTGCAAGTCCTTCAGGCTGATGCCCAGCGCCTTGCCGTAGCGCTCCCCAATGGCGTCGATCCTGGCGACTGCTTGCTCCGGCTCGATGCGCAGCACCACCTCGGCGATCTCGTTCGCCGCTGAAGCCATCCAGCTCAGGCGCTCCGCGCCACGCTCGAGGGCCCGCGTGGGGGGATCACCGGTGGGCTTGCGCATGCAGCGCTGCAGCGTGTCCGGCAGGCCCCAGGAACGCGCCACGCCGAGCCCCAGTTGCTCGAATCCGATGCCGAGCACACGCGTGGCAACCGCGTCGACCGATGGCGTCGCCATGTCCGGGCGCGCAGCCGCCGATTGCAGTTGCTCCCGGATCGACTGCGCCTCTTCGGGGAAGTAATACTCGGTCAGCAGGCGCCCCAGGTTGTGGAACATCGCGCCCAGGAACGCCTCTTCGCTGTCGCGCGCCACGGGCGACAGCTCGCTCGCCACCTGCCCCGCCATGAGCGAGCGCAGGAATTCCTCGCGCAGCCGATTGGCGTGGCCCTTGTCCTTCATGTGCTCGATGAGCACGAGCGACAGCGCCATGTTGCGGATGCCGGCAAAGCCCACCAGCGCCACCGCGCGCGAGACGGTGCTGATCGAGCCGCCACCCGCGCTGCTGAAGTGCACCGTGTTGACCATCCGCAGCAGCTTGTTGGTCAGCGCGACGTCCTTCAGGATCTCGTTGGCCAAGCTGTTGAGGTTCTCCTTGTCGGACGTTGCGATGCGCTGGATGCGCACCACCGAATTCGACAAGGTCGGAAAGTCGCTCTTGTGGCGCATGCGCCGCAGGAGGAAGTCCAGCGTGCCGCTGGACGACGCGCCGCCATCAGCCGCGGCCTGTGGTTCCAGCCACGCCTGCAGCGCATCGCGCATCGCTGCCGCGGTGCCGAAGCGCATGCCCGGATCGCGGGCGATCGCGCGCTGCACGACGGTACGCAGGCCGTCATCGGCTTGCACCGTGTCAGGCAGCTGCAGGTCTTCGTTGATGACCCGGTGCAGTGCCTTGTAGGGATCGCGCTCACGCACCAGCCCCTTGCCCACGAGCATTTCGGCCAGCAGCATGCCGGCCGAGAAGACATCCATCTGAGGCGTGGGGGACAGGCCCTGCGCGGCCTCCGGAGACATGTAGCCTGGCGTGCCGACGATGCGGCCATCGCCCGCCTCGGCCACGCGAGCCGCGATGCCGAAGTCCATCACGCGCGCCCGACCCAGGCCGTCGAGCAGGATGTTCGAGGGCTTCAGGTCACGGTGGACGATGCCTTGTTCATGCGCCGTGCGCAGGGCATCCAGCACGCCCACCATGAGGTTGCCGGCATCCCGCTGCGCCATCGCGCCGTTGCGGCGAAGCGCATCGGCCAGCGTGCGGCCACGCACCAGTTCAAACACGAGGTAAGGCTGGCCGGCGTGTTCATCCGCCTCGAAGACCGGCACGATGTTCGGGTGCGACAGCCCACTCACCGCGCGCGCTTCATGCAGCCACTGCGTGACCGCGAGCGTGTCGGCGTCCGGGCTCAGGAGCTTGAGCGCAACGTCGCGCTCCAGGCGCTCGTCATGGGCCAGCCACACCGTGGCCTGCGCGCCCCGCCCCAGTTCTTCCTTCAGTACGAAGCGGCCCACCCGCCGACCCTGGCGCGGGGCCAATGCAGCTGCGGTCAATTCAGTCCTCCAAGCTGAGATGCGCGCGCGGCGGGCTCGTCATCCGAACCCGGCGCAATGCCTTGTGAAGCCAGTTGGATGTCGCGCAGGGTGATGCCCAGCGCGCGGGCGTAGCGCTGCGCAATGCGCTGCAGGGCGCCCGCCTGCTGCGGCGGCGGGAGGGCCGAAACGTCGACCACCTCGTTCGCACAGCTGGCGGAAAGCCTCAGCACGTCGTCATCGCTGTCCGCCGAGCGGACCGGCGTGCCGGGCGACACGCGCCGGATCATGTGCAGCATCGATTCATCCAGGCCCCACTGCCGGGTCACGGCCGAAGCCAGGGACTCGATGTCGGTCCCGAGCACCGCGAACGCGGCACCTTCCTCCGTCATGCCGGGTTCGTCAGGCTCGCCGGCTTTGGCGGCGGGCGCGGGCTGCATCAAGCGGCGCATCTGGTGCGCCTCTTCCGGGAAGTGGTACTGCAGCAACAGGCGGCCCAGGTTCTGCAGCAGCGCGATCAGGAAGACCACCTCGGCGTCGTAGCCGCGCGGGCGCAACCATTGGGCGATCCTGGCCGCGTGGCGGGCGCGGTCGAGCTGCCGCTCCATTTCGGCGGCGTGCGCGTCGCTCAGCGGGCCGGGCCAGGCTCGAAGCGACAAGGCAGCCCGCCGCACGCCGTCGAGCCCCAGCATCGCGATGGAACGGCGTATGGTCATCACGGGACCGCTGCCGGCCGCCATGGCTGCGCGCACCTGCGCGCTGTTGACCATGCGCAGCAATTCGAACGCCAGCGCCGTGTCCTGCAACACGATCTCGGCCAGTTCGCTGGTGCGTTCGCGCTCCATCAGCGCCAGGCGCGCCGCGCGCGCCGCACCGCCTGGCACGGCCGGTAGAACGCCGTTGGCACGCACCCGGTCCAACAGCTGGGCCACCGGCCCGCCGCCCACGCCGGCCTGCGTCGAGAGCCATCCCTCCAGCGCATGCTGCAACGTGCGTGCATTGCGGTAGCGCTGGCGCTCCTGCCGGTCCGTCGCGCGGTTGACGATGGCCCGCAAGGCCTCGGGAATGGGATGAGCGGTGCTCCACGGCAGGCGCACGATGTCGCGCCCAAGCGGTGGCAGACGCTCGATCACGAGGCTGACGTCCGGCTGTTCCAGCGGCGCCTGCCCTGCCAGTGCGTGGTGCATCAGCAGGCCCAGGGCGAGCACGTCGCGTTCGGCCGCCAGGCGATGGGCCTGCAGGCTTCCGGGATTCACCGCATCATCCGGCCCCAGCGCCACACCCAGGCCAAGCACCCGGCAAGGCCCCGATTCCCCGATCAACAGCATCGTGGATTGAAGATCCTGGTGCGTCGCTCCGGCCTCGTGCGCGAAGGCCAGGCCCTGCAGCGCCTGCAGGGCGCGCGGTACCAGCTCGGCCGCCACGATGCCCTTCGAGGTGAGCATCTCGGCCAGCGATGCGCTGTTGCCGCGGTCGTACGTGATGTAAGGCCATTGCTCGACCTCGCCGACCTCGACCACATGGGCCAGCGAGGGATGGTCGATGCGCGAGGCACGCCGGGCTGATTGCATCCAGCGGTCCAGGCCGGCGGCATCGGCCGGCCGGCTGCGAGGCATGGCCAGCACCAGGTCCTGGCCGTTGCGCGGATCGGCCACCAGCCACAGCATCGTGCGCTGGCTCTTGCCGACCAGTTGCAGCAGCTGAAAGCGGCCGAAATGGCGCACGGCTTGCGGCCGTGCAATTGCCGAAGGTGGGGGGGCCGACGAGGAGACGGGCATGTTCACAATGGACAAGGCTTCGGCGATTGGACCTCGCGGGACGCTTGTTCGATGTGCCGAACAGACTGGCGAACAGGCATCAGATCGGGCCGAGCGTGAGCCATCTCACGCCGCGCAAGCCCCGGCGCCCAGCCAGCTATCACGCCGATAGCGCGGGCTCCCGCGCCTTGCGCGATGGAGATCGGGCCCTTATGTCAGAATTCTTCGAGGCCCGAATCGGGCCTCTCTCCTTCCGAAGGAATTGCGATGAGCAGTGAACTGATCAAGCACATCACCGACGCCTCGTTCGATGCCGACGTGCTGAAGTCCGACACCCCGGTGCTGGTGGACTATTGGGCCGAATGGTGCGGCCCTTGCAAGATGATCGCGCCGATCCTCGACGAGACCGCCAAGGAACTCGGCGGCAGACTGCAGATCGCCAAGCTGAATGTGGACGAGAACCGCGACGTGCCCGCCAAGTACGGCATCCGCGGCATTCCGACACTCATGCTGTTCAAGGGTGGTCAGCTGGCCGCCACGAAGGTGGGCGCATTGTCGAAGGCGCAGTTGACGGCATTCCTCCAGCCGCACCTATAATTCGCTTCAATGCTGCGGGCGGCAACGCCCTCGAGCCAACAGCTCAAAGGGGTGCGCCCCCGCCGCCGCAGGATTGCCACCACGTTTGCCACCACGCCGCCGGCGCCAACCGGTACCGGTCGAGCGCGTGGTTCCGGCCCACACCCCAAGCGCTTGCAGTTGCCTCCCGATTGATGCGGAGGCTTTTGCGCAACGGTTGTTGCCCGCCTTTCGGCTGCACGTCCCTGGCAAGGCGCCCAGCCCACCTCTCCACGGTGTTTCCCCGTTATGCATCTGTCAGAACTGAAGGCGATCCACGTCTCCGAGCTCATCAAGATGGGCGAGTCGCTGGAGATCGACAACGTCGCTCGCATGCGCAAGCAGGAGCTGATGTTCGCGATCATGAAGAAGCGCGCCAAGGCAGGCGAGCAGGTCTTCGGCGACGGCGTGCTCGAGGTCCTGCCTGACGGCTTCGGCTTCCTGCGCTCGATCGACACCAGCTACATGGCGTCGACGGACGACATCTACCTGTCGCCCAGCCAGATCCGCCGCTTCAACCTCCACACCGGCGACATGATCGAAGGCGAGGTGCGCGTGCCCAAGGACGGCGAGCGCTACTTCGCGCTGGTCAAGGTCGACCGCGTGAACGGCCTGACGCCCGAGGAGAGCAAGCACAAGATCATGTTCGAGAACTTGACGCCGCTCTTCCCGAAAGAGCCGTTCAAGCTCGAACGCGAGATCAAGAACGAAGAGAACATCACCAGCCGCATCATCGACCTGATCGCGCCGATCGGTAAGGGCCAGCGGGCACTGCTCGTCGCGCAGCCCAAGACCGGCAAGACGGTCATGATGCAGCACATCGCCCACTCGCTGGTTGCTAACCATCCCGAGATCCACCTCATCGTGCTGCTCGTCGACGAGCGCCCCGAGGAAGTGACCGAGATGCAGCGCACGGTGCGCGGCGAGGTCATCAGTTCCACCTTCGACGAACCCGCCGCGCGCCACGTGCAAGTGGCCGAAATGGTCATCGAACGCGCCAAGCGCCTGGTGGAATTGAAGAAGGACGTCGTGATCCTGCTCGACTCGATCACCCGCCTGGCCCGTGCCTACAACAACGTGCTGCCCTCGTCCGGCAAGGTACTGACGGGCGGTGTCGATGCCAACGCCCTGCAGCGCCCGAAGCGCTTCTTCGGTGCCGCGCGCAACGTCGAGGAAGGCGGCTCGCTGACCATCATTGGCACCGCGCTGATCGACACCGGCAGCCGCATGGACGAGGTGATCTACGAAGAATTCAAGGGCACGGGCAACTGCGAAATCCACCTCGACCGCCGCATGGCCGAGAAGCGCGTCTACCCGTCGATCCTGATCAACAAGTCAGGTACGCGCCGCGAAGAGATGCTGCTGAAGCCGGAGATCCTCCAGAAGACCTGGATCCTCCGCAAGCTGCTCTATCCGATGGACGAGATCGAGGCAATGGAGTTCATCCTCGACAAGATGAAGTCCAGCAAGAACAACCTGGATTTCTTCGACATGATGCGGCGAGGCGGCTGACCCGGGCCATGCAGCTATAATCGCGGGTTTTCCGCTCCGGGCGGTATCGCAGTGCTGGATACCGCCAGAGCGGCGCAACAGGCAAGTGCGCGTGCATGGTGCGTGCGTGGCTGCCGACACTCACGGCGAGAGGTTCTCATGAAAGAAGGCATTCACCCCAACTACCGCGAAGTCTGCTTCGTGGACCTGTCCAACGGTTTCAAGTTCGTCACCCGCTCGACGGTGCAGACGAAGGAAACCGTGAAGATGGACGACGGCCGTGAGCTGCCGCTGGTGAAGCTGGAAACCACCAGCGAAACCCACCCCTTCTACACCGGCACGCAAAAGAGCGTGGACAACCTCGGCGGCCGCGTCGAGAAGTTCCGCAACAAGTTTGCACGCGTCGGCCTGGCGAAGAAGTCCGCCTGACGACCCCGGTACCGATGACATCGGACCACAGGGCAGCCTCGGCTGCCCTTTTTGTTGGCCGCTTCATTGACCTCTCGGGCAAGATCGACCGGTGACCCCTCCCCCACGTCCCGCCCTGGTGACCCACGACGCAGCACGAGGCCTGCCCCGGCTCGCGCTCCTGCTGTTCTGCGGCGCCTATTTGTTGCCCGGCCTGCTCGGCCGCGATCCGTGGCGGGGCGCCGATCTCACCGCATTCGGGCAAATGCTGGCGATGGCGGAAGGCCGCAGCTCCTGGCTGGAGCCCATGCTTGGCGGCGTACCCACCGGCGCGTCATTGCTGCCTCACTGGATTGGCGCGGCAAGCATCTGGCTGTTCACGCCTTGGATCGATGCCCCGCTCGCCGCTCGATTGCCCTTTGCGCTGTTGCTCGCATTGACGCTGCAGGCCGTCTGGTACAGCGCCTTCCACCTGGCCCGTACCGAAGCAGCGCAGCCCCTGCCCCTGGCCTTCGGCGGCGAGGCGAAGCCGACCGACTACGCACGCGCAGTGGCCGACGGTGCACTGCTGGCACTGATCGCCACCCTGGGCCTGCTGCAGCTGGGGCATGAGACGACGCCGGAACTGGCCCAACTGGCCGCGCTGGCCGGCTTCCAGTGGGGACTGGCGGCGGCCGCGCGGCAGCCCTGGGTCGCTCGCGTCGCTGTGGTGATCTCGCTGCCGGCACTCGCCGCGAGCGATGCGCCCGCGATGGCCCTGGCCCTGGGGCTCGGCAGCATCGGGCTGACATCGCATCCGCGCATGCCTTCGATGCGTGCACTGCGCCCGTGGTGCGTTGCCGCCCTCGTCTTGGCATTGGCCGCGGCATGGCCGGTGCACGCCTGGCGTTGGCGGGTGGGTGCTTCGCTGGACCCCTGGCAGCTGCTGCGCCTGCTGATGTGGTTCATGTGGCCTGCATGGGTGTTGGCGCTGTGGACCCTGTGGCGCTGGCGACGCCACCTGCTGCACCCGCACCTGTCGATCCCGCTGCTGTCACTGGCCGTGGCCTTGGTCAGCTGCGTCGTCATGGGCGGATCGGATCGCGCGTTGATGCTTGGCTTACCAGCGCTTGCCACGCTCGCGGCCTTCGCCCTGCCCACGCTTCAACGCAGCACGTCGTCGGGCATCGACTGGTTCTCGGTATTCTTCTTCTCCGTCTGCGCGCTGAGCTTCTGGGTCATCTACCTGTCCATGGTGACAGGCGTGCCCGCCAAGCCCGCGGCCAATGTGCAGCGCCTGGCGCCGGGATTCCAGATGCCCTTGTCCTGGGGCGCGGTCGCCTGGGCACTGGCGGCGAGCGCGGCCTGGGTGTGGCTGGTGCGATGGCGCACCAGCCGACACCGCGCGGCGCTGTGGAAGAGCCTGGTCCTGCCTGCCGGTGGCGTCGCACTGAACTGGCTGCTGGCGCTCAGCCTGTTTCTGCCGCTGTTCGACCACGCCCGCAGCTACCGACCCACGCTGGACCGCATCCGGCCCTGGCTGCCGGCGTCGGGCTGCGTCGCGGCACCGGACGTCAGCGCGTCGCTGATCGCAGCACTGGAATTCCATGCGCGCGTGACGGTGGATGCACACCGTGATGCAGCGAATTCGAGCTGTGCCGCCCTGGTTCAACTCGAGCGCGGACGCGCCGTGACGCCGCCGCCCGCGCCATGGCGCCAAGTTGCCCGCGAGCAACGGCCGACGGACCGCCATGAATGGGTCATCGTCTACCGCCGCGCAGACGCCCCGGCGCCACCCGCGGGACCGACGCACCGCTGACGCTCACATAACGCCATAGAACAGCAGCCGGCGCTCACGCCGCGTCAACGCATGAGCGATTCGACGTTCTCGATGGAGTTGTGCCGTACGTCAGTGCCCTTGACGACGTAGATCACCACCTCGGCCAGATTCTTCGCGTGGTCGCCGATGCGCTCGATGGCCTTGGCAACGAAGACGAGGTCGATGGCGCCTGAGATGGTGCGCGGGTCTTCCATCATGTACGTGATGAGCTTGCGCAGCAGGCCGTCGAACTCCTGGTCGAGGTCGTTGTCTGCCTTCAGCACCGCCACGGCGGCGGCGGTGTCGAGGCGCGCAAACGCGTCGAGCGCCTGCCGCAGCTGCCTGGTCGCCAAGCCGGCCTCGAAGCTGAGGTCGTTCACCGGCAGGCGCGCGCCAGCGCCTTCCACGCTTCCCATCACGCGGCTGACCGCGCGGGCGATGCGAACCGCCTCGTCGCCGATGCGCTCGAGGTTGCCCACCATCTTGGAGATGGCAATCAGCAGACGAAGGTCGCGCGCCGTGGGTTGACGGCGCGCGATGATGGACGACAGGTCGCGGTCAATCTCGACATCGAGCCGGTTGAGCTGCGACTCCTGGACAAGCACCGCCTGGGCCGCGGCGGTGTCCAACTGCACCAAGGCCGCGACCGACTGCGCCACCTGCGTTTCCGCCAGCCCGCCCATCTCCAGCACACGGGTCGACAGGGCGCTCAGTTCACTGTCGAACTGCGACGAAAGGTGCTTGTCGGGCAGCGGAGGCATGCTGGGCAGGAAGGTCAGCCGCGTGCGGCTTCCGCCAGGCGCTGGGCCCATCGAGAGGCCTGGACGCCATCGCGGGCCTCCACCATGACCCGCAGCACCGGCTCGGTACCCGAGGCGCGAATGAGCACGCGGCCCGAACCTCCCAGTTCTGCTTCGGCGGCCTGAGATTCGTCGACCAGGCGCGCGTTCTGCTTCCAGTCGGTCATGCGCTCGAGGCGCACGTTGAGCAAGGTCTGCGGGAAAAGCTGTACGCCCTCCAGCAACTCGGCCAGCGATGCGCGGGCGCGCTGCACGGCCTGCAGCACCTGCAAGGCGCTGACGATGCCGTCACCCGTCGTGTGTTTGTCCAGTGCCAGCAAATGGCCGGAGCTTTCGCCCCCGAGCAGCCAGCCGCGGGCAACGAGTTCCTCCAGCACATAGCGGTCGCCGACCTTCGCGCGCACCAGGTCCACACCGCGCTGGCGCAGTGCCACCTCGACACCCATGTTGGTCATGAGGGTGCCAACGGCGCCCGGCACCGCCTGCCCTTGCGCCAGACGGTCGGCCACCATCGCATAGAGCAGTTCGTCGCCGTTGAAGAGACGGCCGTTGCGATCCACGAGCTGCAACCGATCGGCGTCGCCGTCGAGCGCGATGCCGTAGTCCGCACCATGCTTGGCCACCGCCGCCACCAGGGCCTGCGGCGCGGTCGCACCCACCCCATCGTTGATGTTCACGCCGTCGGGGCTGCAGCCGATCGTCACCACCTCGGCCCCGAGCTCGTGGAAGATGTCCGGCGCGACGTGATAGGCGGCGCCGTGCGCCGCGTCGACCACCACGCGCAAGCCGCGCAGCGACAGGTCGTTGCCCACCGTGCTCTTGCAGAACTCGATGTAGCGGCCGCTCGCGTCTTCGACACGACGCGCCTTGCCCAGCGTGGCGGCATTCACCCACTGCGGCGGCTCATCCAGCGCCGCCTCGACCGCCATTTCCCACTCGTCCGGCAGCTTTTCGCCGCGGGCCGAGAAGAACTTGACGCCGTTGTCCTGGTAAGGGTTGTGGGAGGCGCTGATGACGATGCCGAGGTCCAGCCGCAGTGCACGCGTCAGGTACGCGACGCCGGGCGTAGGCAGCGGCCCCGTGAGCAGCGTGTCCACCCCAGCGGATGCCAGTCCCGCCTCCAGCGACGACTCGATCATGTAGCCGGAGATGCGGGTGTCCTTGCCAATGAGCACCACAGGCCGCTGCGCCGACTTGCGCAGCACGCGGCCGACGGCATGGCCGAGCCTGAGCATGAAATCAGGCGTGATCGGTTCGCAGCCCACTTCGCCGCGGATGCCATCGGTGCCGAAATACTGACGTGCCATTGTTGTGTAACCCTTCTTCTTCAAGCGGTGGTGCCGAGCAGGCCGGCAGCCTGCCACACCTTCAAGGCGTCCACGGTCTCGGCGACGTCGTGAACCCGAACGATCCTGGCGCCGCGCTGAACCGCCGCCAGGGCGGCCGCCACACTGGCGGCGACCCGCTGGTCCACCGGACGGCCCGTGAGCCACCCCAGCGATGATTTGCGCGACCACCCGACCAGCAGTGGCCGGCCCAGCGACAGCAGCCGGCCTTGCTCGCGCAGCAATTGCCAATTGTGCTCGGCCGACTTGGCGAAGCCGATGCCGGGATCGAGCGCGATGCGGTCCAAAGCCACGCCCGCGGCAGAAACATCGCCCAGGCGGCCGGCCAGGAAATCGTGCACTTCCCGCACCACGTCGTCGTAATTCGCTTCAGCTTGCATCGTGCCGGGCTCGCCCCGCATGTGCATGAGGCACACGCCAACATCGGAGCGCGCAACCGCTTCCACGGCGCCAGGCCGGCTGAGTGCTCTCACATCGTTGACGATGTCGACACCGGCCTCGATGGCCGCCCGCATCAGGGCTGGGCTGCTTGTGTCGACGGACACCGCCCGGCCGAGGCCGACGGCATGCCGCAGCACCGGCAGCACCCTGGCGAGCTCTTCTTCGGAATCAGGCTGGCGGGCCCCTGGCCGTGTGGATTCGCCGCCGATGTCGAGGATGTCGGCGCCCTGCTCGACCAGCAGGTCGCAATGCCGGCGCGCATCATCGGCGGTGGCGAAACGCCCGCCGTCAGAGAAGGAGTCGGGCGTGGCGTTGATGATGCCCATGACCAGGGGGCGGTCCAGGGACAGGCGAAAGCGGGCGGTCTGCCAGTGCATCGAAAACGACGACGGGGCCTTGTCGGCCCCGTGTGATGAGTGAACGGACTTCCCGCGGATCAGCTGACGGTGGCCGGGGTCCCGTCGGTGCTGACGGGGCCGCTGGGGCCACTCGGGCGGGTCGCCGGCGGCGTCCAGTCCTTCGGCGGCCGCGGCGGCTTGCCGGACATGATGTCGTCGAGCTGTTCGCCGTCGATGGTTTCCCACTCCAGCAGGGCCGTGGCCATCGCGTGCATCTTGTCCTTGTTGTCCTCGATCAGCTTGCGGGCGATCGCGTACTGCTCGTCGATGATGCGGCGCACCTCGACGTCGACCTTCTGCATCGTGTCCTCGGACATGTTGGTCGTCTTGGTCACCGAGCGGCCGAGGAAGACTTCGCCCTCGTTCTCGGCATAGACCATCGGGCCCAGCTTCTCGCTCATGCCGTAGCGGGTCACCATGTCGCGCGCCATCTGCGTGGCACGCTCGAAGTCGTTCGATGCACCGGTCGTCATCTGGTTCATGAAGACTTCTTCGGCGATGCGGCCACCGAACAGCATGCTGATCTGGTTCAACATGTAGACGCGGTCGTAGCTGTAGCGGTCCTTTTCGGGCAGGGACAGCGTGACGCCCAGGGCACGGCCACGCGGGATGATCGTCACCTTGTGCACCGGATCGAGCTTGGGCAGCATGCGGCCGATCAGCGCGTGGCCGGCCTCGTGGTACGCGGTGTTCCGGCGCTCGTTTTCGTCCATCACCATGGACTTGCGCTCGGTGCCCATCATGATCTTGTCCTTGGCCCGCTCGAAGTCGACCATCTCGACCACGCGCGCGTTGCGGCGCGCGGCGAACAGAGCCGCCTCGTTGACCAGGTTCGCCAGGTCGGCGCCCGAGAAGCCAGGCGTGCCACGGGCCAGGATGTCGGCCTTGATGTCCTGGCCGATCGGCACCTTGCGCATGTGCACGTTCAGGATCTGCTCACGGCCGCGAATATCCGGCAGCGTCACGTAGACCTGACGGTCGAAACGGCCGGGACGCAGCAGTGCCGGGTCGAGGATGTCAGGCCGGTTGGTGGCCGCCATCACGATGACGCCGAGGTTGGTCTCGAAGCCGTCCATCTCGACCAGCATCTGGTTCAGCGTCTGCTCGCGCTCGTCGTTGCCGCCGCCGAGGCCGGCACCGCGGTGGCGGCCAACGGCATCGATTTCGTCAACGAAGATGATGCAGGGCGCGCTCTTCTTCGCCTGCTCGAACATGTCGCGCACGCGGGCGGCACCGACGCCGACGAACATCTCGACGAAGTCAGAGCCGGAGATCGAGAAGAACGGGACCTTGGCTTCACCGGCGATCGCCTTCGCCAGCAGGGTCTTGCCGGTTCCCGGCGGGCCGACCATCAGCACGCCACGCGGAATGCGGCCGCCCAGTTTCTGGAACTTCTGCGGGTCCTTCAGGAAGTCGACAAGCTCTTTCACCTCTTCCTTGGCCTCGTCGCAGCCCGCGACGTCAGCGAAGGTGATGGAGTTGTTGCTTTCGTCGAGCATGCGCGCGCGGCTCTTGCCAAAGCTGAAGGCGCCGCCCTTGCCACCACCCTGCATCTGGCGCATGAAGTACACCCAGACGCCGATCAACAGCAGCATGGGGCCCCAGCTGACGAGCAGGCTCATCAGCAGCGACGGCTCTTCGCGTGGCTTGACGTCGAACTTGACGTCGTTCTTGATCAAGTCGCCGACGAGACCACGGTCCAGCGCGGTGGCGGTGGAGCGGATCTTCTTGTCGTCGGTCGTGATCGCCAGGATCTCGGAGGTGCCATAGCCCTCCTGCAGGGTCACCGACTTGATGCGGCGGTTGCGCACTTCGTCCAGGAACTCCGAGTACCCGATCTGCGAGCCCTGAGACACCCCGCGGTCGAACTGCTTGAACACGGTGAACAGCACGAGTGCGATCACCAGCCAGACAGCGACCTTAGAGAACCATTGATTGTTCACCGTGGCTCCTTTAGCCAAACCCTCGACGGACTGTGAAATCCCGGCAAGGACTCACCCGTTACCGCGGGGAGATGGGGCCGATTCTATTCGAGTCAAGCCCCGCGACAGGGGATCAGGGACAGCCGGAAAACGGCCCAAAACGGGCCCATTTCGTCCGAATCAAACCGCTTCTGCGCTTGCGTCCCTGGCTGGAGCTTTGAGACCGATGCCCAGCAGAAAGGTTTCCGCAGATTTGTCACGCGACGCCTTGGGTTTGACGGGCTTCACCACCCGAAACACTTTCTTGAAGCGCTCGACCAGCTGGCTGTAGCCGCTGCCGTGGAAGACCTTGGCGACCAGGGCCCCATTCGGCTTCAGGTGCTGTTGGCTGAACTCCAGGGCCAGTTCGATCAGGTGCTCGATGCGCGCAGCATCGGAGGACTCGATGCCTGAGAGGTTGGGCGCCATGTCGGACACGACGACGTCCACCGGGCGCCCCCCGACTGCTTCTGCGAGCTGGGCCAGCACCGCGTCTTCGCGAAAGTCGCCCTGAATGAACTGGACACCCTCGATCGGCTCCATGGGCAGGATGTCCAGAGCGATGATCGTCCCGTCCAGTTCACCGACGGCCGCACCGCCTGCCCCGGCAGTCTTGGGTGCAAAGCGGCGGCGCAGGTACTGGCTCCAGGCGCCGGGCGCCGAACCGAGGTCGACCACCACCTGCCCGGGGCGGATGAGCTGAAACCCCTCGTCGATTTCCTTCAGCTTGTAGGCCGCGCGGGCTCGGTACCCCTCTTTCTGCGCCAGCTTCACGTAGGGGTCGGACAGGTGGTCTTGCAGCCACGCCTTGTTGAGCTTCTTGCTCTTGGTCTTGATCTTCATCTCACGGGGATAATACGGGGATGCCTGCAATCCAACTGACACCCGCCGAACGCAAAGAAAAGCGGGGCGAAGCCCACCACCTCGACCCGGTCGTCCTCATCGGCGCCGAGGGACTCACCGCTGCAGTGCTGAAGGAAGCCGATGCGGCCCTGAAGGCCCACGGCCTCATCAAGGTGCGCATGTTTTCCGACAGCCGCGAAGACCGCGAAGCCGCGCTGGGGCAACTGGCCGACCAACTCGGTGCCGCGCCGGTACAGCACATCGGCAAGCTGCTGGTGCTGTGGCGGCCGCTGCCGCCGAAGGAAAAGGCGGAACGCGACGAGCGCCAGCCCGGCCCGCGTACCGTCAAGATCGTCAAGTTCTCCAAGAGTCCGAACCACCGCCCACAGGTCAAGAAGGTCAAGGTCTTCGGCAACCAGCGGGTCACTGCAGGTGGTTCGATCAAGCGCGCCAAGGAGCGCACCACCAGCGTCAAGAAGAAGGTTTAGCCGCACGCCAGGCCAGCGCGAGCACCAGCAGCGTCTTCACCCCAAAGAACAGCACGCTGATGGCGTGCAGCTGGCCGAAGCTGAGGGCCCCTGCCCCGCCGCGGGCTGCCGTCATCAGCGGCTGCAGCCCGAAGTGGCCGGCCACCGTGCAGAACACGGCGCCCAAGAGCAGCAGCATCTCCGTGCTCAACACCGAGCCTGCACCCACCTCGGCGGCAGCTCTTGCGCGGCGCCGCTCGGTGGCCAGCAACCAAAGCGCCAACGCCAGGCTGGCCCACGCTTCCTGCACGAAGACCCGCCCGACCACGCGACCCGCGTCCGCAGGGGATAGCGTCGCGAACGGTGCGGGCGTGGCAATCAAGGCCACGCACAGCAGCAACCCGGCCCACACGGCGGGCAGCAGCCGGCGCAGCCGTTCTGCCATCAGATGTAGCGGACTTCGACGATCTCGTAGCGCTTGATGCCGCCCGGCGCCTGCACTTCGGCGACGTCGCCCGCTTCCTTGCCGATCATCGCGCGTGCGATCGGCGAGCTGATGGAAATCAGGCCCTTCTTCAGGTCCGCCTCGTCATCGCCGACGATCTGGTAGGTCACTTCCTGGCCGGAGGACTCTTCTTCCAGGTCAACCGTGGCGCCGAACACCACGCGCCCGCCCGCGTCCAGCCCCGTGGGGTCGATCACCTGGGCTGCAGCCAGCTTGCCTTCGATCTCGAGGATTCGGCCTTCGATGAAGCCCTGCTTGTCCTTGGCAGCGTCGTACTCGGCGTTTTCCGACAAATCACCTTGCGCGCGGGCCTCGGCGATCGCCTGGATCACCGCATGACGTTCAACCGTCTTCAGGCGATGCAATTCTTCCTTGAGCTTCTCGGCGCCGCGCTTGGTCAGGGGGATGGTGGTCATGGTCGAAAAACCGCTCAGCAAAAGAAACAAGCCGCCGGGGCCCGAGGGCAGCCAGCGGCGGTGGGGATGTGACGGCGCGGAGTTTAGTGCAGTTCGGCGTGCAGTTCCTGCAGGGACAACACCGTCAGGTCATCCCGGTGCTTCAGCGCCTCGGTGGCCGCTTCGCAGCCGGCCATCGTGGTGTAGTAGCTGACGCGGTTGGCCAGCGCCGCCGTGCGGATGTAGCGCGAGTCCGCGATGGCGGTGCGAGTCTCGTCGACCGTCGTGAAGACGAGCTGGATGTCGCCCGCCTTCACCATGTCGGCGATGTGGGGCCGGCCGTCCTTGACCTTGTTGACCGTCTTGACCGGCACGCCAGCAGCGGAGATGGCTGCCGCCGTGCCTTTCGTGGCGACGACGTTGAAGCCAAGTGCCACCAAGTCACGCGCCACGTTCACCGCGCGGGCCTTGTCGTTGTCCTTGACGGTGATGACCACGGTGCCCTTGGCCGGGAGCTTGGAACCCGCGCCCAGCTGGCTCTTCAGCATCGCTTCGCCGAAAGTGCGGCTCGCGCCCATCACCTCGCCGGTTGACCTCATCTCAGGTCCGAGGATCGGATCCACGCCCGGGAACTTGTTGAACGGGAACACCGCCTCCTTGATGCTGAAGTACGGCGGAATCACCTCGTGCGGCGGCTTGCCTCCCGCGCCCTTCTGGTCGGCCAGGCGTTGTCCGGCCATGCAGCGTGCGGCGATCTTGGCCAGCGGCTGGCCGGTGGCCTTGGACACGAAGGGCACGGTGCGCGAGGCGCGCGGATTCACTTCCAGCACGTAGACGACTGCCTGGTCGCCTTCGCCCTGGATCGCGAACTGCACGTTCATCAGACCGACCACCTTCAGCGCCTTCGCCATCACCGTGGTCTGGCGGCGCAGTTCGTCCTGCAGTGCAGCCGACAGCGTGTAGGGCGGCAGCGAACACGCCGAGTCGCCGCTGTGGATGCCGGCGGCTTCCACGTGCTCCATGATCCCGCCGATCATCACGTCGGTGCCATCGCTGATGCAGTCGACGTCCACCTCGATCGCGTCGGAGAGGAAGCGGTCCAGCAACACCGGCGATTTCTCGCTCACCTTCACGGCCTCGCGCATGTAGCGCTCGAGGTCCTTGTCGCCGTGCACGATCTCCATCGCGCGACCACCCAGCACGTAGCTCGGACGTACCACCAGCGGATAGCCGATCTCGTGTGCCAACGCCAGCGCCTGGTCCTCGGTGCGTGCGGTGCGGTTGGGCGGCTGCTTCAGTCCCAGCGTGTGCAGCAATTGCTGGAAGCGCTCGCGGTCTTCGGCGATGTCGATGGAATCCGGCGTGGTGCCGATGATCGGCACACCGTTGGCTTCCAGGTCCAATGCCAGCTTCAGAGGCGTCTGGCCACCGTATTGCACGATCACGCCGACGGGCTTTTCCTTGTCGACGATCTCGAGCACGTCCTCCAGCGTCACCGGCTCGAAGTACAGCCGGTCGGAGGTGTCGTAGTCGGTCGACACGGTTTCCGGGTTGCAGTTGACCATGATGGTCTCGTACCCGTCCTCGCGCATCGCTAACGCGGCATGCACGCAGCAGTAGTCGAACTCAATGCCCTGGCCGATGCGGTTCGGGCCGCCGCCGAGCACCATGATCTTCTTGCGCGTGGTCGGCTCGGCCTCGCACTCCTCGTCGTACGTGGAGTACATGTAGGCGGTCTGCGTCGAGAACTCCGCCGCGCAGGTGTCCACCCGCTTGTAGACAGGGCGCACGCCCAGCGCGTGGCGGGCACGGCGCACGTCGTGCTGGTTGCCGCCGAGCAGCTTGGCCAGGCGCTTGTCCGAGAAGCCCTTCTGCTTCAGGTAGCGCAGCTCCGCGGCCGAGAGGCTCGCAACGTTGCGGCCCTTCAACTGCTTCTCGGTGGCGACGATGTCTTCGATCTGCGCGAGGAACCACGGGTCGATGGCTGTCTCTTCAAACACTTCGTCGAGCGACATGCCGATGCGGAATGCATCGCCAACGTACAGGATGCGCTCGGGGCCGGCATTGCCGATGGCCTCGATGATTTCCTCGCGGTCGGTCTCGCGCTCGGTCAGGCCGTCGATGCCGGTCTCCAGACCGCGCAATGCCTTCTGGAAGCTTTCCTGGAAGGTGCG
>CBIHPZ010000008.1:0-19267 GCA_966211865.1 uncultured Aquabacterium sp. | reverse complement strand
GTCGGTTCAAAGACCGGATTCGCGCAGGCGCTGCAGGAAGTCGTCGCCACGCTCGCGACGCGGTTCGGGCCGGCGGGCAGCGGTGTCGTGGACGGGGCCGCTCACCTGTCGCGGCAGGATGGGCGGGCGCACTGCGCGTTCGTAGCCTGGCGTGGGTCGTGCGGGCGCGGCCGACATGATGGTCAATGATGCTGAGTGGCGATGACGGAATTCTGGCCGCCGCTGTGCGCAACGTTTGTGACGGCCATCACCGGAAAAGCCACTCGGCGCGTTTCTCAACAATCTGTCACGCGGAATTGGCCGTCGCGCGGCCTTGGCGTTCTCCTACACGCCGCGTTGAGCGCTCAGCCCAGACTCGCTGCATTCGGCACTGATCGAACGCTTGCCATGAGTCCTGAACCCGCCGTGTCGTCGCTGCGCGTGCTCACGATCAACACGCACAAGGGCTTCACCTTCTTGAACCGCAAGTTCATCCTGCATGAGCTGCGCGACGCCATCCGCAGCGTGGCTGCGGACCTGGTGTTCCTGCAGGAAGTGCAGGGCGCCCACGAGGGGCATGCCCCGCGCTGGGCCAATTGGCCGACGACGCCGCACTACGAATTCCTGGCCGACACGCTGTGGCCGCAATTCGCCTATGGGCGCAATGCGGTGTATCCGCTGGGCCACCATGGCAACGCGGTGCTGTCGAAATGGCCCATCCTGCACAGCGAGAACCGCGACGTCTCCGTCGAAGGGCCTGAGCCGCGTGGTCTGCTGCATTGCGTGCTCGGCGTGCCGGGCTTGGCGAGCGGCCTGCACGCCGTCTGCGTGCACCTGGGCTTGCAGGAGTCCCACCGCCAGCGCCAGCTCGAGCTGCTGTGCGGCCTGGTGAACGAGGTGCCCGCCGACGCGCCGGTCCTGGTGGCGGGCGATTTCAACGACTGGCGCCATCGCGCCCACCGCGTGCTGTCGCGCTGCGCCGGCCTGACCGAGGTCTTCCAGCGCCTTTACGGCCGTTCCGCACGGACCTTTCCGGCGCACATGCCACTGCTGCGGCTGGACCGCATCTACGTGCGCAATGCCAGCGCCCACGAGCCGGTGAAACTGCCGCGCAAGCCCTGGTCACACCTGTCCGACCACGTGCCGCTGGCGGCGGAGGTGCGGCTGTGAGCGGCCGCTACCTGCGCCTTGAACGGGCCGTCGATGCGGCGCCCACGGCGCCTGGGCAGGCGTGGTGGAGCACTGAACAGCGCGCCGCCCGTCGTGCGCGGCGCGATGAGCGGCGGCGCCCGAAAAACCGCTGGACGCCCGGCAACGACGTTCGGCTGCTGGAGAACGGCGAGGAGTTCTTCCCCGCGGTCTTCGACGCCATCGATGCGGCGCGCGACGAGGTGCTGATCGAGACCTTCATCCTGTTCGAGGACAAGGTGGGCCACGCTTTGCGGGAGGCCATGGTGCGTGCCGCGCGACGTGGCGTGCGCGTGACGCTGCTGGTGGACGGCTTCGGTTCATCGGACCTGGGCGCCGCCTACGTCAGCGAACTGGCCGAGGCGGGCGTCCATCTCTGTGTCTTCGACCCGTGCCGCCGCGTGCTCGGCCTGCGCTTCAAGATCCTGCGCCGCATGCACCGCAAGCTGGTGGTGATCGACCGCGAGCTGGCCTTCATCGGCGGCATCAACTATTCAGCCGACCACCTGGGCGACTTCGGGCCGGAAGCCAAGCAGGACTACAGCGCCTCGGTGCGCGGGCCGATCGTCGCCCAGATCCACGAGTTCATGCTGCGCCAGTTGCGCGGCCAGGCCTGCGCCGGGCAGCAGGAAGGAGCGCGCCAGCCTATGGCTTCGCGTCCGCCGCCCGCGCCGGCCGGCGATGCAGAGACGATCTTCGTCACCCGCGACAACCACCTGCACCGCAACGAGATCGAGCGCCATTACCGCGCCGCCATCCGCAGCGCCCGGCACCGCGTGGTCATCGCCAACGCGTACTTCTTCCCCGGCTACCTGCTGTTGCGCGAGCTGCGGCGCGCGGCGCGCCGCGGCGTCGACGTGCGGCTGATCCTGCAGGGCGAGCCGGACATGAAGATCGTGCGCGCCGCTTCGCTGCTGTACGAGTACCTGCAGCGCGACGGCGTGCGCATCTTCGAGTACTGCAAGCGTCCGCTGCACGGCAAGGTGGCGCTGGTGGACGAGCAGTGGGCCACGGTCGGCTCCAGCAACCTGGACCCCTTGAGCCTGTCGCTGAACCTGGAAGCCAACCTCATCGTGCGCGACACCGGCTTCAACAGCGATCTGGCGGGCCGGCTGGAACAGCTGATGGCTGACAGCTGCCGCGAGGCGCCGGTAACACCCGGCCGGCGCTGGCCGCTGCTGCACCAGGCCTGGTCGACCTTCCTGTTCCACGTGCTGCGCGGTTATCCGGGATGGGCCCGCTGGCTGCCGCACCACGCCCCCAAGCTCGAGACGCTGGCCGCGCCGCCGGGTGGAAATGGCCGGTGATGCCGTCCGAGCGCATGCCCCACGCTTGGCGAGCGCACCGCGCCACGCCCCCCGCTGACCGACCTCGTGACGGTCCCTCGGGGCCCGGGCGCGGCCGTTGGCACCGCGTGGGTCAGGTGCTGACCTGGACCTTCTTCCTGCTGGTGCTGGTGCTGCTGGCGCGGCAGGCGCGCAGCATCGATTGGCAGGCCGTGGGCAACGCACTGGCCGGGCTGCCGGGGGCGGCGCTGCTCGGCGCCGTGCTGCTGGCCGGCTGCAGCCACGCGCTTTATGCGAGTTATGAACTGATAGGCCGCCACCTCACCGCGCACCACGTCCCAGTGCAGCGCGCGCTGGCCATCGGCGCCTCGTCGTATGCCTTCAACCTGAACCTGGGCTCGCTGATCGGCGGCCTGGCGCTGCGCTACCGGCTGTATGCGCGCTCCGGTCTCAAGGCTGCGCAGGCGGCGCAGGTCATCGGCGCCAGCATCGCCACCAACTGGCTGGGCTACCTGGCGCTGGCGGGCCTGCTGCTGGCCTGGCGGCCGCTGGACCTGCCACCTTCGTGGCGGCTGGACACGGCGGGCCTGCGCTGGCTCGGCCTGGCGATGCTGGCCTGCGCAGCAACCTACGTGGTGGTCTGCACGCTGGCGCCGCGCCGTGCCTGGGATTGGCACGGCCACCGCCTGACGACGCCCTCCGCACGCATTGCCTTGCTTCAGCTGGCCCTGTCGGTGCTGAACTGGATGACGATCGCCGCCGTGCTGTGGCTGCTGCTGCAGCAGCGCATCGACTACCCGACGGTGGCCGCCGTGCTGCTGGTGGCCGCCGTCGCCGGCGTCATCACCCACGTCCCTGCCGGGCTGGGCGTGCTGGAGGCGGTGTTCATCGCCCTGCTGGCGCATCTCCTGCCGGAAGCCGAGCTGCTGGCGGCCCTCATCGCCTACCGCGCCATCTACTACCTGGCCCCGCTCGTGGTGGGCGGGCTGCTGCTGTGGCGGCTGGAACGCACGCCGCGCCCGGCAGCGCGCCTGGCCGCGCCCGTTCGCCGTTAGATCACATGCCGGCGTAGTTGGGGCCGCCGCCGCCCTCGGGCGTCACCCAGACGATGTTCTGCGTCGGGTCCTTGATGTCGCAGGTCTTGCAGTGCACGCAGTTCTGGGCGTTGATCTGCAGGCGCTCGCCGCCGCCTTCGGCTGGCACGAACTCGTAGACACCGGCCGGGCAGTAGCGGCTTTCTGGACCCGCGTACTGGGCCAGGTTGATGGCCACGGGAACACTGGCGTCCTTCAAGGTGAGGTGCGCCGGCTGGTTCTCCTCGTGGTTGGTGTTGCTGACGAACACCGAGGACAGGCGGTCGAAGGTCAGCTTGCCATCCGGCTTGGGGTAGACGATCTTCGGGCACTCGGCCGCGGGCTTCAGCGTGGCGTTGTCCGGCTTGGTGCCGTGCAGCGTCCAGGGCGGCGCCTTGATGCCGATCTTGGGCAGCAGCCACTGCTCGATGCCGGTCATCACGGCCCCCACCAGCTTGCCGTGCTTGAACCACAGCTTGAAGTTCTTGGTGCGTTCCAGCTCGGTGCGCAGCCAGCTGCGCTCGAAGGCCGCGGGGTAGGCCGCCAACTCGTCATGTGAGCGGCCAGTGTTCACGGCTTCGAAGGCGGCTTCGGCGGCCAGCATGCCGGTCTTGATGGCCGCGTGGCTGCCCTTGATGCGCGATGCGTTCAGGTAGCCCGCGTCGCAGCCGATGAGTGCGCCGCCGGGGAACACGGTCTTCGGCAAGGACTGCAGGCCGCCGTTGTTGATGGCGCGGGCACCGTAGCCGATGCGCTTGCCGCCCTCGATGTGCTTGCGGATCGAGGGGTGCGTCTTCCAGCGCTGCATCTCCTCGAAGGGGCTCATCCAGGGGTTCTGGTAGTCCAGGCCGAGCACGAAGCCGAGCGTGACCTTGTTGCCTTCGAGGTGGTAGAGGAAGCCACCGCCGAAGGTCTCGTCTTCCAGCGGCCAGCCGGTGGTGTGGACGACGAGGCCCGGCTGCGCCTTGGCGGGGTCGATCTCCCAGAGTTCCTTGATGCCGATGGCGAAGCTGGGCGGGTCGCGGCCTTCGTCGAGCTTGAACTTGGCGATCAGCTGGCGGCCCAGGTGGCCGCGCGCGCCTTCGGCAAAGATCGTGTACTTGCCCAGCAATTCCATGCCGAGCTGAAAGCCCTCGTGCGGCTGGCCGTCCTTGCCGATGCCCAGGTTGCCGGTGGCCACGCCGCGCACCGCGCCTTTTTCGTCATAGAGCACTTCGGCGGCGGCGAAGCCCGGAAACACCTCGACGCCCAGTGCCTCGGCTTGTTCGCCGAGCCACTTCACGACCGCGCCCAGGCTGATGACGTAGTTGCCGTGGTTCTCCATGCACTCGGGCATCAGCCAGTCGGGCTGCTTCGCCGTGCCGCCATCGGCGCTGAGGAACAGGATCTCATCAGCGGTGACGGGCTGATTCAGCGGCGCACCGCGTTCCTTCCAATCGGGGAACAGTTCGGTGAGGGCGATGGGGTCCATCACCGCGCCGGAGAGGATGTGCGCGCCGGGCTCCGAGCCCTTCTCGAGCACGACCACCGACAGCTCCTTGTTTGCGGCCGCAGCCAGTTGCTTGAGCCTGATGGCGGTGGCCATGCCGCCTGGGCCGCCGCCGACGATCACCACGTCGTATTCCATGGCCTCGCGCGGGCCGTACTGGTCGAGGATCTCCTGGGGCGTCATGGCTGGGGCTGTCCGGGGTTGATGGCGAAGCGGGGCGGATTCTACGCGGCGGGTCTCAAAAATCGAACGATCGTGCTTTTTTGGAGGTGCCTCTCGAACCAGGCGCGCATGCTGACTGCGCCTGGCGGGCGTGTCTGTCACCGCGAAGTCAGGCGGAAGCGCCGGGGCTGCGTGCTATCGTCTTCGCCACTCTTTCCATTCGCCGCAGCGCCATGAGCTACAGCATCGATCTTTCCGGCCGCGTGGCCTTCGTCACCGGCGCATCCAGCGGCCTCGGCGCGCAGTTCGCGCGAACGCTCAGCCAGGCCGGCGCGGGCGTGGTGCTGGCGGCTCGCCGCATCGAACGCTTGAAGACGCTGCGCGCCGAGCTGGAGTCACAGGGCGGCGACGCGCACGTGGTGGCGCTGGACGTGACGGACCCGGACAGCATCAAGGCGGCCGTGGCGCATGCCGAGACCGAGATGGGCACCATCGACATCCTGGTCAACAACTCCGGCGTCAGCACCACGCAGAAGCTGGTGGACGTGACGCCCGAGGACTTCGACTTCGTGATGGACACCAACACCCGCGGCGCCTTCTTTGTCGCGCAGGAAGTGGCCAAGCGCATGATCGCGCGCTCGCGCGGGGCGGCGCCCGGCACCTTCACCGGGGGGCGCATCGTCAACGTGGCGTCGATGGCCGGCCTGCGGGTGCTGAGCCAGATCGGCGTCTACTGCATGAGCAAGGCCGCGGTCGTGCACATGACCCGCGCGATGGCGCTGGAGTGGGGCAAGTTCGGCATCAACGTGAATGCGCTGTGCCCCGGGTACATCGACACTGAGATCAACCACCACCACTGGCAGACCGAGGCGGGCCAGAAGCTGGTCAGCATGCTGCCGCGCAAAAGGGTGGGAGAGCCGAAGGACCTGGACGCCGCCCTGATGATGCTGTGCGCCAACGAAAGCCATTTCATCAATGGCGCGGTGCTGTCGGCCGACGACGGCTTCGGCGCCTGATCCGGCGATGCGCGCGCTGACCCCTTTGGAAGCCCGCGTGCTGGGCGTGCTGGTCGAGAAGCAGGCGACGGTGCCGGACACCTACCCGCTGTCGCTCAACTCACTGGTGGCCGGCGTCAACCAGAAGACCGCGCGCGACCCGGTGATCAACGCCAGTGAGTCCGACGTGCTGGCCGCGGTGGACGGCCTGAAGAGCCTGAGCCTGGTGTTCGAGACCAGCGGCAGCCGGGTCTCCCGCTACGAGCACAACATGACGCGCGGCATGGCCATTCCCAGCCAGGCCACCGCGCTGCTGGCGGTGCTGATGCTGCGCGGCCCGCAAACCGCGGCCGAACTGCGCGCCAACTGCGAGCGCCTCCACCGCTTCGCCGACATCTCGTCGGTGGAGGGTTTCCTCAACGAGTTGAGTGAACGCTTCCCGCCACGCGCCGTGCTGCTTCCTCGCTCGCCAGGCGCGCGCGAGGCCCGCTGGGCGCACATGCTGTGCGGCGAGGTGCAGATGACGGCCGAGCGCGCCGCGCCGGCAGGTTCTTCCGACGACGACCGCATCACCGTCGGCGAACTGGTGGCGCTGAAGGCCGAGCTGGGGCGCCAGGGCGAAGAGCTGGCCGCGCTGCGGGATTTGGTGCAGCGCATGGCGGCCGAGCTGGGCATCGAGGTTCCACCGGCGTCCGCGTGATGGCCGCGTTCATTGAACGCTAGGAGCGAGCGATGCGCTTCGACCTGCCCGAGAACAAGAAGCTCAGCTTCGAGATGGTGATCCCCATCCGCTGGGGCGACATGGATGCCATGGGCCATGTCAACAACACCGTCTACTTTCGCTACCTGGAGACCATCCGCATCGAGTGGTTCCGCAGCTTCGGCTGCCAGCCCGATCCCAGCGGCATCGGGCCGGTGATCATCAACGCGTTCTGCAGCTTCATCCGCCAGCTGGAGTACCCGGGCGACGTGCTGGCGAAGCACTACGTCGGCGAGGTCGGCCGCAGCTCCTTCGATACCTTCGTGACGCTGGAGCGCACCGACCTGCCGGGCGTGGTGCACGCCACCGGCGGCGCCACCATCGTGTGGACCGATTTCCGCGCGCAGAAATCGGTGCCGGTGCCGGATGAGGTGAGGGCGCTGATCGCTGCGTTGTGAGGCGCCCGGCGGTTCAGCCGGACAGCAGCTTGTTGACGAGTTCCGGCGTGGTGGCCGCGCCCACCTTGCGCATCAGTCGTGCGCGGTAGACGTCCACCGTGCGCGGGCTGATGGCCAGGTGCTTGCCGATCTGCTTGCTGGTCATGCCCTCGATCAGCAGCGCGGCAATCTCGCGTTCGCGCGCGGTGAACTCCACGCGCAGCTTGCGGCGCGACGACAAGTCCTCGAAGCTCCAGATGCCGGCGGCGTGCGGGTTCGCGGGGTCCAGCGCGCGGCCGGTCACGTGGCACCAGAAGAGCTCGCCCCTGGCCTCGCCGTCCAGTCGCTTCATCACCCGCTCGTCGGCATAGCGGCCCTTGGCATCCAGGCTCGCGACGATGCGGTCCCCGGCGCGCTCGAATTCATCCACGGTCGGGTACAGCACCTCGAAGCTGCGGCCGATCAACTGGTCGCGCGCGGCGCCGAACATGGCCAGCAGCTGCTGGTTGCAGTCCACGATCTGGCGCTGGCGCGACAGCACCAGGCCGATGGGCGCCAGGTCGAAGGCGGTGCGGTAGTCGAGCGCGATGTCCAAGCGGGTCCCCTCCATCGATCCGTGCGGCCACCCTCGTGCCATTGTTTAGGCGATATTGCGTAACCCTACTTAATCGAGTAAGTAGTACGCTTCGCGGCTCGCGCAATCTACTCTGGAAGAGACCGTGGCATGAACAAGATTTATCCCAATGCGGCAGCGGCGCTGGACGGCATCGTCCGCGACGGCCAACTGCTCGCCGTCGGGGGCTTCGGCCTCTGCGGCATCCCCGAGGCGCTGATCGACGCGCTGCTGGCCACGGGGGCGAAAGACCTGACGGCCATCTCGAACAACGCCGGCGTCGACGGCTTCGGCCTCGGCAAGCTGCTGCAGACGCGGCAGATCAAGAAGATGATCTCGAGCTACGTCGGCGAGAACAAGGAGTTCGAGCGCCAATACCTGGCGGGCGAACTGCAGCTGGAGTTCACGCCGCAAGGCACCCTGGCCGAGAAGCTGCGCGCCGGCGGCGCGGGCATTCCGGCCTTCTTCACCCGCACGGGCGTGGGCACGCTGGTGGCCGAGGGCAAGGAAACCCGCGAGTTCGATGGCCACACCTACGTGATGGAACGCGCGCTGGTGCCCGACGTGTCGCTGGGCAAGGCCTGGAAGGCCGACAAGTCCGGCAACCTGATCTTCCGGCGCACCGCGCGCAACTTCAATCCGGCCGTGATCATGGCCGGCAAGATCAGTGTGGTGGAGGTGGAGGAGATCGTCGAGACCGGCACCTTCGACCCCGACTCGGTGCACCTGCCCGGCATCTACGTGCACCGCCTGGTGCTCAATGCCACGCCCGAGAAGCGCATCGAGAAGCGCACGACCAAAGAGAACCCGAAGGGAATCTGACCATGGCCTGGACCCACGACCAAATGGCGGCGCGCGCCGCACAAGAGCTGCAGGACGGCTTCTACGTGAACCTGGGCATCGGCCTGCCGACCCTGGTGGCCAACTTCGTCTCGCCCGACAAGGAAGTGTGGCTGCAGAGCGAGAACGGCATGCTGGGCATCGGTCCCTTCCCGAGCGAGGCGGAAGTGGACGCCGACCTGATCAACGCCGGCAAGCAGACCGTCACCACGCTGCCGGGCTCGTCGATCTTCGGCTCGCACGACAGCTTCGCGATGATCCGCGGCGGCAAGATCAACCTGTCCATCCTGGGCGCCATGCAGGTGACCGACAAGGGCGACATCGCCAACTGGATGATCCCCGGCAAGATGGTCAAGGGCATGGGCGGCGCGATGGACCTGGTGGCCGGCGTGGCCCGCGTGCTGGTGCTGATGGAGCACGTCGCGAAGAAGAAGGACGGCAGCATCGACCTGAAGATCCTGCCGAAGTGCACGTTGCCGTTGACCGGCATCGGCGTGGTCAACCGCATCATCACCGACCTGGCGGTGATGGACGTGACCCCCGCGGGCCTGAAGGTGGTCGAGATCGCGCCCGGCGTCTCCTTCGACGAACTGCAGACCAAGACCGGCGTGCCGCTGATCCAGTAACGCCCGAGTGACGCAGCAGCGGCCGACGCCGAGCGGCTCGCGGGCCGCTGACGACGCGCCGCGGGCAGGTGGCTCGCGGCGGGCTGACGGCTGGCCCGATGCCGGTGGCTGGCCACGCGCCCGCGTGCTCTTGCTGCTGGTCTGCGCGGCGCTGGTGGTGCACGGCTCGCTGTATCCCTATCGCTTCGTCGCACCGGAGTCCTTCCAGAACGCGCTGGCTCAGATGCTGGCGCAGCGCCACTGGTGGACCAGCCGCGGCGACGTGCTGGGCAACGTGGTGCTTTTCGTGCCGCTGGGCGCGCTGGGCCAGTGGGTGCTGGAGCTGTGGCTGCGGCCCCGTGCCGCGGCGGCGGTGATGGTGATGGTGCTCGGCGTGGCCGTGGCCTTCGGGCTCCAGGTGGCGCAGATCTACCTGCCGGACCGTGATGCCGAACTGGCGGACGTGCTGTGGAACGCGGTGGGGCTCGGGATGGGTCTTGCCGCTGCGCTGCTGACGCCGGCGGCTCGCCTCGGGCTCGGTGGCGTGCCGCTGGGTCACAGCCCGGCGCAATCGGTGCGGCTGCGGCTGGCGGCCACGCTGGCGGTGCTGTGGCTGTCGCTGAACTGGTGGCCTTTCGTGCCGACGCTGGACTGGGCGCAGCTGAAGTTCGCGCTGCGTGGCGTGCTGATGGGCCTGAACAGCTCGTTCGGTTCGGTCAGCTCGTTGAGTGGCGCCGCGCTGGCGGTGGTGGTCGTCGGCCACTTGCTGCATTCACTGCCGCACCGCCGTCGCACCCTGGCCGTGCTCTGCGGCATTGCCTTGCTGGGGCGGCTGTTGACGGTGGGGCAGTGGTTGTCGGCCAGCCTGCTGCTGGGCGTGGTGGGTGGCCTGCTGCTGGCTGAAGTGGCGTGGCGCGCCGACGAGGCCAAGGCAGGTCGCGTGCTGTTCTGGGCGGTGGTGCTGTGGTTTGCGCTGGACGCCTTGCGGCCCTACCGGCTCTCATCCGTGCCGCATCCGATGCACTGGCAGCCTTTCAAGGCGATGCTGCACGGCTCCATGCTCAGCAACCTGCTGTCGCTGTGCTGGAACCTGTTCTGGGTCGGTGCCGCGGTGTCGTTGGCGGCGGGTTCGGCCCGGCCGCTGCCGCTGGTGACGCTGGCCTTGAGCGCGGGAGTGGCCGGGCTGGAATTGGCGCAAACCCACCTGCCTGGGCGGGTGGCCGACATCACGCCCGCGTTGCTGCCCGGGCTGTGGTGGCTGGTGGTTCGGGCGGTGGTTCCTCGGCCCGGTGGACCACTTGATGGCGCCCGATAGGCGCGGCAATGCAGGCCGAGTGATAGCACCGGAAAGACGCGTCTTTGGCCCGGGTGGCCATCAGGCTTTCGGGGCCGATGCCCGACCGGCCGATTCCAGCGTCGTCCACAGCGGCACCAGCCGCGCATCGGCCAGCACGCGCAGCTCGGTCTCCGGCCACAACGAATCGCGGCCGATGGTGCTGATGCGGTAGCGCAGCTCGCGCGATGCCAGGTCGATGTCGAAGCGTTCGCGCGGGTCGACCAGTTCGGCCGGCAAGGACCACAGGCCCATGGCGTTCCAGGCATTGCGCAGCCGGCGCAGTCGGTAGGCCGCGCGCTGCGCCACGCGCTGGGAAGCGCCGTCGAGCTGCTGGCTGATGGCCTCGGCCATGTCCTGCATGCGCTGCAGCGCGGTGTCCAGCTGCTCCATGTCCGCGCGGGTGCTGTCGGCCGGCGGCACCGGGGTGACCGGCACGGGCTGCGCATCGGCCCAGCGCGTGACGGGCCCGGCCCAGGGGCCCGACAACTCGCCCGGAACGAACTTCAGGGCGAACGCGGTGCGTGCGGCAGCGGCGGGGCGGCGGTCGACGGTGCCCAGCACCAGTTCGGCCACCGCCAGCAATTGGCCCAGCGGGGACAGTGACGAGCCGAGCAACTGGAAAGGGTAGCCGGTGCCGTCCAGGCGTTCGTGGTGCTCGCGCACGGCGCGCACCACCTCATCCGGCGTGTCGCTCAGCTGGGCCAGCAGCATGGCGCCGATGTGCGGATGTGCCGCAAGCTGGCGGTATTCGCTCAGGTCGAGCTGGCGGCCACCGGTCAGGTAGGCGGCGTTGGTGTAGACCTCGCCCAGGTCGTGCAGGAGGCCGGCCAGCATGGCGCGGCGCACGAAGTCCGCCGAGGCCTGCACCTGCACCGCCAACGCACCGGCCAGCGCCATGGCGCGCACCGCATGGAACAGGCTGGCGCCCTGGCGCTGCTGCTGCGCGGCGGTCAGCAGCAGGCGCATCAGCGGGTGCAGGCGCAGCGCAGCGGCGCCGGCGCGCAGCACCGGCGCGCTGGGCTGCAGCAGCGTGGCCAGCGGATCGTCGCTGGCCAGCAGGTGCTCCAGCGCCTGGCCGATCAGGCGGGTGTCGACGCCATCGGTCACGTCCAGCGCGACCTTGCCCGGCTGCAGCAGCGCCGCACGCACCAGCTGGCGGTGCAGCGCGGGCGCCTCGCGCAGCTGCGCGGCCTGCACGCCATGGCGCGCGCCGTCGGGCATCGGCACGCCCGCGTCGTCGCCGCCGGCATTGGCCAGCGTCAGCTGCGTGAACGGGTTGGAATGGAGGAAGGCGGCGTTGCTGAGGTCGTCCAAGGGGCGCCTGGGGCGAGAGGGATTCCCCTGGCTTTCGGCGCGAACCGGAACACCCGCAGTACCGATCAAGATCGCCCGACAGCGCCTCCGGAACTACGTCACGAACCGCCGCGTGTTCAGGCGGTTCGCAGCGCCTGCGCGCACTCCGGCACCAGTGCGGAGCCGCGGTAGATGAGGCCGGTGTAGACCTGCACCAGGTCCGCTCCCGCGGCGCGTTTGGCCCGCGCATCGGCCGCGCTGAAGACGCCACCGACCCCGATGATCGGAAAGCCCGGGCCCAGCGCCTGGCGCAGCGCCGCGATGACGTGGTTGCTGGCTTCGCGCACCGGCGCGCCGGACAGGCCGCCTTGCTCTTCGGCATGCGGCAGGCCCTTCACCGCGTCGCGCGCGATGGTGGTGTTGGTGGCGATCACGCCGTCCAGGCCGTGACGCTGCAGCGTGGCGGCGATCAGTGCCACCTGCGGCGCGTCCAGGTCGGGCGCGATCTTCAGGAACATCGGCACGCGGCGCTTGTGCTGCCGGGCCAGTGCCTCGCGCCGCGCCTGCAGCGGGCCCAGCAGCGCGTCCAGCGCTTCGTCGGACTGCAGCGAGCGCAGGTTCTTGGTGTTCGGGCTGGAGATGTTGACCGTCACGTAGTCGGCGTGCGGGTACACGCCGTCCAGGCACAGCAGGTAGTCGTCCACCGCGTTCTCGATCGGCGTGGCGGCGTTCTTCCCGATGTTCAGTCCCAGCACGCCGCCCGCGGCGCGGAAGCTGCGCGCACGCTGCACGTTCGCCAGGAAGGCCGCGAGGCCGAGGTTGTTGAAGCCCAGCCGGTTGATCAGCGCGTTCGCGGCGGGCAGGCGGAACATGCGCGGCTTCGGGTTGCCGGGCTGCGCCTTCGGGGTGACGGTGCCGACCTCGATGAAGCCGAAGCCCATCGCCCCCAGGCCGTCGATGCAGCGGCCGTTCTTGTCGAGCCCGGCGGCCAGGCCGATGCGGTTGGGAAACCGGAGGCCTGCCACCGTCACCGGGTCGTCCGTGCGCGGCTGCGACCACAGGCATTGCGCCGGCGTGTTCTGCAGCGACGCGATGGCGTCCAGGGTGAGTTCATGGGCGCGCTCGGGGTCGAGGCCGAACAGGAAGGGGCGGGTGAGGGCGTAGGGGACGAGGGCCATAATTCCGGATTGTCCCAAACGGCCCCGGGCCCCTGATTCGACATGACGCAAGACGAACTGAAGGCCCTGGTCGGGCGTGCCGCGCTGGCCCACGTGGTGCCGGGCAGTGTCGTGGGCGTGGGCACAGGGTCCACGGTGAACCACTTCATCGATGCGCTGGCGACCATGAAGGACCGCATCGCCGGTGCCGTGTCCAGTTCCGTCAAGAGCACCGAGCGGCTGCAGGCCCACGGCATTCCGGTGCTCGACGCGACCACGGTGGAGCGCATTCCGGTGTACATCGACGGCGCTGACGAGATCGACCCGCGTGGCTGCATGATCAAGGGCGGTGGCGCGGCGCTAACGCGCGAAAAGATCGTGGCCGACCTGGCCGATCGCTTCGTCTGCATCGTCGACGAGACGAAGCAGGTGCCGGTCCTCGGCAAGTTCCCGCTGCCGGTGGAGGTGATCCCCATGGCGGCGGCGCAGGTGGCGCGGCGCTTTGCCGCGTCCTTTGGAGGTCAGGCCCAGCTGCGCGACGGCGTGGTGACGGACAACGGCAACCACATCCTGGACGTGCGCGGCCTGCGCATCGAGGACCCGTTCGGCATGGAGACCGAAGTGAACCAGTGGCCCGGCGTGGTCACGGTCGGCATCTTTGCGCGGCACCGCGCGCGGGTGTGCCTGCTGGGCACGGCCGACGGCGTCAGGACGCTGACCTTCGATTGAGGCGCGCGGCGAAGCGCGCGCCATCCACCGCGTCCAGCAGGCGCGCGGGCACCGGCATGGCGGCGCCGGTGAGCCAGGCGGCGAGCACCTCGCCCGCCAGCGCGGCCTGCGTGAGGCCCCGCGAGCCGTAGGCAAAGGCGGCGTACAGGCCGGGGCGGCGTTCGATGTCGCGCGGCTGCAGCGGGTGGCGGCCCGCCACGGGCGGAGCGGGAACCGGGCCCAGCAGCGGCAGGCGGTCACTCGTCTGCAGGCGCCAGCCGACGCGGCCTTCCAGCGCCGCACCGGGCGCCGGCTGCCAGCTCGTCAGCCGCAGCAGCACGGCCAGGTTGTGGGCGTGGTCGCTGTCGCGGCAGGTGGGATCGTCGTCGTCCGCCTGCGAGGTGGCGCCGAAGAGCAGGCGCTGGTCCCGCAGGCGCAGCGCATAGCCGGCGTCGGCCAGCGGCAGCGGCAGCGGCGGGCCTTCCGTGCCCAGCAGGCTGATCTGGCCGCGCTGGCGGCGCAGTTCCCAGGCCGCGTGCTCGCCGATGAGTCGCGGCGCGTCTGACGCGTTGGCCAACACCACGGCGTCGGCTTCGCCCAGCACCTGGCCATCGGTGTCGAGCAGCGTCCAGCCGTTCGGCCCTGGTTGCAGCGAATCGACGCGCTTGCCGCAACACAAGGCAACGCCCGGTGTTCCCAGCCAGGCCTGCGCCAACGAGGCAGGCGAACACCAGCCGCCACCGGGGTACATCCAAGCCGGTCCTCGCTCAGTCATCACGGCCTGCACCCACTCCGCTGGCAGCCTCTGCGCATCCAGCAGGTTCTTCATGTCTTCCAGCGCGCCATCCCGTTCCGCGCGCAGCAGTCCGAAGGCGCCTTCGACCCGGCCCTGATCGAACAGCGGCCCCATCAGCGGCTGCATGCGCAGCGCCGCGGCGCGCAGCCAGCGCGCGTGGGGGCCGTCTTCGCGGTGCACGATGCCGTGGAAGAGGCCCGCCGGGTTGCCGGACGCGTGGCGGGCCGGCGCGGCCTCGCTTTCGAACACCTCGACGGCGACGCCCTCGCGCGACAGCGCCTGCGCCACACCTGCGCCGGCGATGCCCGCGCCCACCACGGCGACGCGCCGCGCATGCGCCGTGCGCCGCCCGGGCGCCGGCGAGGGCACGTGGTGCGGCGCGAAGCGGCCTAGGCTCATATCGCGCTTGCCGCCGAAGCCCGGCGCCCGTTCGACGATGAAGCCGGCGGCGGTCAGGCCATCGCGCACCTCGCGCGCCACGCTCCAGGTGGCGACCGTGGCTTCCGGTGCAGCCAGCCGCGCGAGGCGCGCCAGCGTGCGCGAGTCCCACATCTGCGGATTGCGCGCCGGCGCGAAGCCATCCAGGAAGAAGGCGTCCACGCCGGCAACGAGTTCCGGCAAGGCCTCGGCGATGTCCGCGAACGCCAGCAGCAGGCGCACGCGGCCGCCGTCGAACAGCAGCGTGTGGATGTCGGGCGTGAGGGGCGGCCATGCGGCGAGCAGGGCGTCGACCAGGGGCTGGGCCTCGGGCGAGTGACGGCCGCGGTGCGCGCGTGCCAGGTCGTCGCGCCGCAGCGGGTGCTTCTCGACCGAGATGAAGTCCAGCCGCTCGGGCCGCTGCGGCGAGAGACGCCAGGCCTGCCAGGTGGCGAGGAAGTTGTTGCCGAGGCCGAATCCGGTCTCCAGCACCGTGAACCGGCGGCGGCCCTGCCAGCGCTGGGGCAGGCCATTGCCGCGCAGGAACACATGTTCCGCTTGAGCCCAGGCGCCGGCGCGGGCGTGGTAGACGTCGCCGTAGTCCGGCGAGCGCGGCGTGCCGTCTTCATCGAAGTCCAGCGTGCCGGTGGCAACGGGTCCGAAACTCATCGGCGGAAGCCTGAATGGCAAAGGGGCACCGAAGTGCCCCTCAAGATGCCCTGGCGCAAAGCCTGTGGAGCTTTGCGCTGCCGGCGTGGCATGCGTCGACCGCGCGGGTCAGACGCGCTTGCGGTATTCGTGCGTGCGGGTGTCGATTTCGATCTTGTCGCCCTGCGCCACGAAGATCGGCACCTGGATCTCGAAACCGGTGGAGATCTTGGCCGGCTTCAGCACCTTGCCCGAGGTGTCGCCCTTGACGGCCGGCTCGGTCCAGGTCACTTCGCGCACCAGCGAGGTGGGCAGTTCCACCGAGATGGCCTTGCCGTCGTAGAACACCACTTCGACCGGCATCGCGTCTTCGAGGTAGCTGATGGCGTCGCCCATGTTCTCGGCCTCGACCTCGAACTGGTTGTATTCGCTGTCCATGAACACGTACATCGGGTCAGCGAAGTAGGTGTACGTGCATTCCTTCTTGTCCAGGACGATCTGGTCCATCTTGTCGTCGGCCTTGAAGACGACTTCGGTGCCCTGGTTGTTCAGCAGGCTCTTGAGCTTCATGCGCACGGTGGCTGCGTTGCGGCCGCCGCGGGAGTATTCGGTCTTGAGCACGACCCAGGGGTCCTTGCCCTGCATGATCACGTTGCCGGCACGGATTTCTTGAGCAATCTTCATGGGTCAGCCCCCAGTACGGTCTGTAAAAAGCAAAGCCAGCGATTCTAGCGCCTGGCTTCGACAAAACGCTTGAGTCGGGTCATCAGGTCTTCTTGCGTGCCCAGGGCATCGCGCCACCGCTGCGTGGCGGCTCGCCAGGTCTGCGGGTCGGGCCACTGCGCAGGCCAAGGACCGAGGCCGTTCCAGCCACGCCACAGCGCGCGCAGCGCGTCCACCGGGCCGGCGGTCGCTTCGAAGCGGTCGAGGAAGGCGTCCAGCTTCGGCGCATGTGCGCCGTCGGACTGGAAATACAGCTGCCAGACGAACGGCCGCCCGGCCTGGCAGGCCTGGGCGAAGGAGTCTTCGCCGCGCACGATGTTGAGGTCGGTGCAGGCGATGAGTCCGTCGAAGACCGGCTGAGGCAGGTGGGGCAGCGCGATGGTTCGCAAGGCGCCTTGTGGTGTGGCGGGCAAGGCCGCCTGCGCCGCGCCCGGGGCCGCGAGCAACAGGGTGGGCGTGCGTGCCAGGTCCTGCAGCAGGCGCGGCAGGGCGGGGTTGTCGTAGCAGAACAGCAGCACCACGCGTTCATGCTCGCGTGGCGCCCAGCCGTGGGACTGAAGCCAGGCCAGGCGGTCCGCCACCATCGCGCCCGGCAGCAGGCCGCCCGTGCCCTGGCTGAAGCCCGGGTAAAAGAACCACTTGTCCAGGCCCGCGCCGGGTCCGGAGAACTGCGGCGAGCGCAGCCCGTGCGAGCGTTCGACGTAGGCCTCGGCGCTGAGGTACTCCAGGTTGATCCACACCGGGCTCGGCGTCCTGGCTGCCATGCGCGCGACGAAGCCGGGCGGCGGGTCGCAGCCAAAGGCCTCGACCACCACGTCGCCCGGGCCGTGGTGGCTCGCGTCCATGAACGGGCGGCATTCGACGCCGGCCGCGCCTTCCGGCGCCATCCAGCGCAAGGCGCGGGCATCGTCGATCCACAGCCGCACCCGCTCGCCCGAGCCCGCCAGCGATCGCGCCAGGCGCCAGCAGACGCCGACGTCGCCGTAGTTGTCGATCACACGGCAGAACAGGTCCCACAACATCCGCACGATTATCCGGAGCCGCCGCGTGTCGAGATCGGCGCGGCAGAATGACGCCGCGATGAACGACACCGTGGAACAGCACAGCGAATCCCCGCCCGCCGAGCCGGCCACGGATGCGCGCGAACAGCTGCTGGCCGAGGTGGCCGCGCTGCCCAGCCTGCCCGGTGTCTACCGCTATTTCGACAGCGCCGGCCAGGTGCTGTACGTCGGCAAGGCACGCAACCTGAAGAAGCGGGTCTCGAGCTACTTCCACAAGGACCACGGCGGCACGCGCATCGGCCACATGATCGGCCGCATCGCGCGGCTGGAAACGACGGTGGTGCGCACCGAGGCCGAGGCCCTGCTGCTCGAGAACAACCTGATCAAGACGTTGAACCCGAAGTTCAACATCCTGTTCCGCGACGACAAGAGCTACCCCTACCTGAAGCTGGTGACGCATCCGTTCCCGCGCGTGGCCTACTACCGCGGCTCGGTCGATCGCAAGCACACGTACTTCGGGCCTTATCCCGGCGCGTGGGCGGTGAAGGAAACCATCCTGCTGCTGCAGAAGGCCTTCCGCCTGCGCACCTGCGAGGACACCGTGTTCGCGAACCGCTCGCGGCCCTGCCTGCTGTACCAGATCCGGCGCTGCTCGGGCCCGTGCGTGGGCCTCATCTCGCCACCCGACTACGCGCAGGACGTGGCGCATGCCGAGCGCTTCCTGCGTGGCGACGCCGAGCAGGTGATCGAAAGCCTGCAGGGCCAGATGATGGCTTTCTCCGACGCGCTGGAGTTCGAACGCGCGGCCGAGGTGCGCAACCAGATCACCGCGCTCTCGCGGGTGCTGCACCAGCAGTCGGTGGAGCACAGCAGCCTGTCGGCGCGCGACAGGGACGTCGACGTGCTGGCCGTGCGGGTGCAGGGTGGCCGCGCCTGCGTCAACCTGGCGATGGTGCGCGGCAGCCGTCACCTGGGCGACCGAGCCTATTTCCCAACGCACGTGGAAGAAGCCGCCGCACTGTCGGCCGACGAGGCGGAAGAGCGCGTCGACCGCCCCTCGGTCGAGCAGCAGGTGCTGGAGGCCTTCATCGCGCAGCATTACCTGGGCGTGGCGCCGCCGCCGGCCTTGGTGCTGAGCCATTCGATCGACCCCGCACTGCTGGAGGCGCTGTCGGAGCAGACCGGCGTGCGCATCACCGCCCAGCACCAACCGCGAGAGCAGCGCCGCGTGTGGCTGGAGATGGCCGAGAAGGGCGCGCAGATTTCGCTGGCGCGGCTGCTGGCCGAGGAAGGCTCGCAGCGCGAACGCACGCGGGCGCTGGTGGACGCGCTGGACCTGGCGGTGCAGGACCTCGACGCCTTCCGCATCGAATGCTTCGACATCAGCCACACGGCGGGTGAATCGACCCAGGCCTCGTGCGTGGTCTACCAGAACCACGGCATGCGCAACAACGAATACAGGCGCTTCAACATCGAAGGCATCACCGGCGGCGACGACTACGCCGCCATGCGCCAGGTGCTGACGCGCCGCTACGCCAAGCTGGCCGAGGCGCTGAATGCGCCCGATGCCAGCGGGAGCACGACGGCAACCGTGCGCGGCCAGCGCCTGCCGGACCTGGTGCTGGTCGACGGCGGACGCGGCCAGGTGTCGATGGCGCGCGAGGTGTTCACCGAACTCGGTCTCGACCTGTCGCTGATCGTGGGTGTCGAAAAGGGCGAAGGCCGCAAGGTGGGGCTGGAAGAGCTGGTGTTCGCCGATGGGCGCGAGAAGGTCTACCTCGGCCACGACTCGGCCGCGCTGATGCTGGTGGCGCAGATCCG
>CBIHPZ010000007.1:0-19585 GCA_966211865.1 uncultured Aquabacterium sp. | reverse complement strand
GCGGCAAGACGCCCCCCGCGGCCGACCAGGCCGAGCTGAACGTGCCCAGCGCGGGGACCGATCCCGACCACCTGGTCAGCGCCCACCGGCTGGCCTTGTGGCGCCTGGCCGAACGGATCGCCGGCGTGCCGGCGAGTGGATGACGGCGGCGCTGTCCACCCCGAGCTCACGCACGTCGGCGCAGGACTCGCCATTGTTGTAGGCACCCGCCTACGTTGCGAAAAGCATCGGGCCGCTGGCCGCACGCCGAGGCGACGCCGAGACTGCTTTCATGGCCCCGTGCCGAAGCATGTCGAAGGAGATCGCCATGAGCCGCCTGTCCCCCCTCGCCGCCGCCGTCCTCACGTCCACCCTCGCCTTCGGCGGCGCCGCCGTGCAGGCCGCGAACTTCTCCAAGGCGTCCTACGACAGTGCCAAGGCCGACATCAAGGCCACCTACAAGGCCGAGCGAGACAACTGCGGCGCGCTGGCGGGCAACGCCAAGGACATCTGCGTTGAACAGGCCAAGGGCCGCGAGGCCGTGGCGCTGGCACAGCTGGAATACAACTACACCGGCAAGGCCGCCGACGAACGCAAGCTCTACGTGGCGCGCGCCGACAGCCGCTACGAACTGGCCAAGGAACGCTGCGACGACCTGGGCGGCGACGCCAAGGACGTGTGCCTGCGCCAGGCCCGCAGCGAGCACGAGAAGGCGCAGGCCGACATCAAGCTGGCGCAGAAGGTCACCACCGCCATCGACGAGGCCGACCAGGCCCGCATGAAGGCCGACTACAAGCTGGCGATCGAGAAATGCACGCAGCTGGCGGGCGATGCCAAGGACTCCTGCGTGTCGGCAGCGAAGTCGCGCTATGGCGAGAAGTGAGCGGCCCGTCTCCCGGCAGGACGGGGACACGTCGAGATTGGGCTCAGCGGCCTCTCATTCCGACCTGTGACCGCTGGCTTGAGCAGGACGCACGCTGGCATGAGGCTGCAGTGAGCAGCCGCTCATGGACGCCGCTGGCCGCGCGATGCCGCCTGTGGCCCCTTGCCCCCGAGCCAGGCACGATCAGCGTCGATCGCCGCCCGAACGCGCGCCTCTTCCTCATCATCCAAGAACAAGGTCTGCCGCACCCGTGCCTCGACGATGGGCAGCGACACCAGTCCATGCGCCAGCCCCGACCGGATCCACCGCTGGTCGCGCGGTTCACCCCGCGCGTACTTCGACACGGCGGCGTCGTTGGGGTCCAGGAACCAGAGCCGCACGCCGTCCCGCTCCACCTTGTTCAATCGCCCTTCCCAGCCGTCGGGCAGGCTCGGCAGGCTCGCCGACACCGGGTCCAGGAAATACCCGTGGGCGGCATGGAATGGAGACTCCTCGCCGAGCAAGGCGTCGAGGTCGAAGATGCGGTCCGGGTCGGCCCGGGTGAAGCCGTCGATGTCGTTGGACATCGCCATGTCCGGCGGAACGAGCGATTCGTCCGCCAGGCCGAGGATGGACAGGCTGCCGACGATGACGTAATCGTGGTGGCCGCTCAGGTTGCGCGCTTGCGAAAACAGCGCGAAGAGCTCGTCGAGCTTCAAGGCGCCGGCCTCACGAAGGGCGAGTTCTGTCGCAGCGCCGTGCCCCAGCCCTCGGCATCCCCGGTGATGGCCTGGGCCAACTCGCGGGGCGGCAGCGCCAGCAGCTGCGACCAGCGATCGATGTAGTCGGCGCTGCACAGGCCGCGCGCACGCCATTGCTCGACGACGGCACGGGCGCGGCGGATCAGCGCCTGGCGTTCGGGCGCCGGGCGGGTCAGCAGATCGATGGCCAGTTGCTGGTGCTTGATGAGACGGTCACGCTCCACAAGGTCCTGTTGCGCGCGCGCCAGCCGGCGCGCCGCCCGCCGGGCTTCGACCACGTCGGCCTGCGCAAACCGGTCCGGCGAGGCGATGATGGCCTGGACCTGGTGATGCCGTTCGATGGCCACGGGCCCCTCCTGGACGGCGCGCAGCAGGTCGCCGAAGGACTGCTTGGCCTGGGTGGCTGTGAAGCGTCGCATGGGTTTTGGACAGCCTGGAAAATTCTGTCCATTTTGCACCGAAGGCACATCCAAGCCCGCGAACAGCGAGAAGGTCGTGCGCGCCCGTCAGCGACACTCCCCCGCATGTCCAGCCACTTCCGCTACGAGCAGGTCTGCGCCGAATTGCGCGCGCGCATGGGCACCGGTGAATGGCGCCCAGGCGACCGCCTGCCTTCGCTGCGCGAACTGGCCGCCAGCCTCAGCGTCAGCCTCAGCACCGCCAAGCGCGCGCTGCAGCAGCTGGAGGACGAGGGCTGGCTGCAGGTGCGGCCGCAGTCGGGCAGCTACGTGCGGGAGCGGGTGGACACCGCCCCGGCCGGTGCTGGCGGGGCATCGCCCAGCGCACCGGCCCCGCCCTCCGCTCAAGCCACCCTGGCCGAGCTGGAAGCCCTGCGCGAGAACGGCTCGCGCATGGCGCGGCTGATGCGGCTGGCGGAGCAGCCGGTGCAGGTGCCGCTGCAGCTGGCCGAGCTGGCGCCGTCGCTGCTGCCGACCGAGAAGCTGGCCCGCGTGTTGAGCCGGCAGCTGAAGCGCGACCCGCAGCTGCTGTCCACCCTGGCGCCGCCGCAGGGCTGGCTGCCGCTGCGCGAGGTGGTGGCCGAACGCCTGCGCGCGCTGGACATCGGCGCGCCGACCGAGGCGGTGCTGATCACGCAGGGCGCGACCGAGGCCATCAGCCTGGCGCTGCGGGCCGTCACGCGGCCGGGCGACCGGGTGTTGATCGAAAGCCCGGTCTACTTCGGCCTGCACCAGACCATTGCGATGCTGGGCCTGCGGCCGGTGGAGGTGCCCTGCGCGCCGCGCACCGGCCTGGCGCCGGAAGCGGTGGAGTTCGCGCTGCAGCAGTTCCCGGACCTGCGCTGCATCGTGGTGACGCCCAATTTCCAGAACCCCACCGGCGCACTGATGCCCGACGAGGCCAAGCGCCGGCTGCTGGCGCTGGCGGCGCGCCACGGCGCGACGCTGATCGAGGACGACATCTTCGGCGACCTGCACCACGCCGGCGCCCGGCCGCGGCCCCTGAAGGCGTGGGACCACGAGGACCGGGTGATCTACTGCACCTCGGCCTCGAAATCCTTAAGCCCGGCCTTCCGCCTGGGCTGGGTGGTGAGCGCGCGCCACGCCGAGCGCCTGCACGAGCTGAAGCTGACCAGCGCCATGCACAGCCCCAGCCTGCCGCAGAGCGTGCTGGCGGAGTTCATCGCCCAAGGCGGGCTGGATGATCAGTTGCGGCGCCTGCGGCGCACGCTGGCCGATCAGATGGCAAGTTATCTGGGCGCCATCGCGCGGCACTTTCCGCGCCAGTGCGAGGTGACGCAGCCCGCCGGCGGCCTGCTGCTGTGGCTCGCGCTGCCGCCGGCGGTGGATGCCATCGAGCTGCTGAAGCAGGCCATACCGCATTCGATCTCGTTCAGCCCCGGCACGGTGTTTTCGTCCAGCGGCCGCTTCGAGCACCACCTGCGGCTGTCGGTGGGCCAGCCGTGGACGCCCACGGTGGAGGCCGCGATGGCCGCGCTCGGCCGCCTGGTCAGCGCGGCTGCGTCGTCAGCGGCACCGCCTGCTGGGGCGACCGGGGCAGCGCCTCGGCCGGCTTCGCCGCCGGCGGCAGCCGCCACGAAGCGGCGCCGTGCGCCAGCAGCCCCAGCACCAGCCCCCAGAACGCCGCGCCCAGGCCGAACAGGGTGACGCCCGAGGCGCTGACGACGAAGGTGATCAGCGCGGGCTCGCGCTGGCCTTCGTCGGCCATGGCGCCGGCCAGGCCGTTGGCCATGGCGCCGAACAGCGCCAGCCCGGCCAGCGCGGCGATCATCTCCTTCGGCAGCGCGGCGAACAGCCCCGCCAGCGCCGCGCCGAAGGTGCCGATCAGCAGGTAGAAGCCACCGCAGGCCAGGCCCGCGATCCAGCGGCGCGCGGGGTCCTCATGCGCCTCGGGGCCGGTGCAGATGGCCGCGGTGATGGCGGCCAGGTTCACGCCGTGCGCGCCGAACGGCGCCAGCAGCAGGCTGGCCAGGCCGGTGGTGGTGACGATGGGCGAGGCCGGCGTGCCGTACCCGGCCGCCCGCAGCACGGCCATGCCGGGCATGTGCTGGCCGGTGAGCGTGACCAGGGCCAGCGGCAGTGCCAGGTTGGCGATGGCGTGCAGCGTGAACTCGGGCGTGGTCCATTGCGGCAGGGCCAGCGCCAGCGTGAAGCGCTCGGCGTGCAGCAGTCCCAGGCCCGCGCTGCAGGCCAGGCCCACCCCCAGCACCAGCGCCACCGCATAGCGCGGCCGCAGCCGCTTCATCGCGAGGTAGGTGGCGAACATCGCCAGCACCAGCAGCGGCTGCGCCTTGGCGGAGCCGAACAGCTCGGTGCCGAAGCGCAGCAGGATGCCGGCCAGCATGGCCGCGGCGATGGAGCGCGGCAGGCGCCGGATCAGCGCGTCGAAGAGGCCGCTGGCGCCGATGGCGCTCAGCAGCAGCGCCGACACCACGTAGGCGCCGATGGCTTCGGCCCAGCCGAGCGTGGGCAGCAGGCCCACCAGCAAGGCCGCGCCCGGCGTGGACCAGGCGGTGATCACCGGCGCCTTCAACCGCCAGCTGAGCCAGCAGCCGGCGATGCCGCTGGCGATGCTGATGGACCAGATCCACGACGCGGTTTGCCCAGGCGACAGATGCGCCGCCGCGGCGGCATGGAAGACGATGACCAGCGGGCCGGCGTAGGAGACCACCACGGCGATCAGGCCGGCCAGCACGGCGGACCATGGGAGCGAAGGGAGCGAATGGAGCGAGGACAGCGAGGGCAGCTTCATGCGGCGCACCGGGTGGAATCGAGCAGCCGCCAGCGTAGGCAGGAGCGGGCTCGGATGCCAGAACCAGTCGGATGCCCGCCGGGCGGCACAGCGGGCCGCGGTGCGCCACTGTGCTGCATCACAGTTGCAGGCGGGCCGGCGCTGCTGGGCGGGGCCGGCGCCCAGGGCCTGCTGCCCCGGCCTGGTGACTCGGCCCGATGGCTCGGCTGGTGACCTGGCCTGGTGACTCGGCCGGGTGACCCGGCGTGCTGACGCGGCGAAGGTGACCGCTCCGCCGCGTCGGCCAAGGCCACGCCGGCCGGCGCTAACGCATCAGGAACGCGGCCGTCCCGGGCGGTCGTCCACGTCGGACAGGGGCAGGTACGGCACCACCACCTCACCGCGCTGCGCCACGGTCTCCGGCACCGGCGTCGGCTCGGACCAGGCGGGCCGTTCGACCGGCGCGACCGGCGCGACCGGCGAGACTGGCGGAAGAGGCACCGGCCGCGGCTCCATCGCCGGACGCTCCGAGGGCACGAAGAAGGGCAGCGGCACGGCCGGCCGGGGCACCGGCGGTGGCGGGGGCGAGGTGGGACGGCGCTCGCTCCACTGCATCTCCATCAGCCGCTCGGCCGGGCCGGGCACGGGCCGCAGCGCACCATCGTCCGGCACCGGCACCAGGGTGGCCAGCTCGGGCAGCGGCTCTTCCGGCGGCACCGGCGGCGGCGGGGGCGGCGGCGGATCCGGGAAGCGTTCCTTCAGGTCGATCAGCTTCTGCTCGCCCGCGGCCTTCATGAAGTCGCCGACGATCAACAGCGCGTTGTGGCCGCCCTGCCCCCACTGGTTGCTGCGCATGGTCACGCGCTGGTCGTTGAAGCCGACCCACGCGCCCATCACCAGGCCCGGCCGCATGGCCATGAACCAGCCGTCGGCATTGCGCTGCGAGGTGCCGGTCTTGCCCGCCACGTCGGCCTTGATGCCGAACTTGCTGCGCAGCTGGCTGCCGGTGCCGACGTTGATGACGTCGCGCATCATGTCCACCAGCTCGACCATGTGCGGCTCGGGCAGCACGCGCTGCGGGCCGGAGGTGAAGCGCGCCACCTCCTGCCCGTCGCGGTCGGTGATGTGGCTGATGACCTGCGCCTCGCGCCTGACGCCCAAAGCCGCCATGGTGCCGTAGGCATTGGCCAGCTCCAGCAGCGTGACCGGGCTGGTGCCCAGCGCCAGCGAGGGCACGGCCTGCAGCGGCGCCTTCACGATGCCCAGCGAGCGCGCGTAGTTCACCACCGCCTGCGGGCCGATCTCCATCATCACCTGCGCGGTGATGGTGTTCTTCGAACGCGCCAGGCCCTGCCGCAAGGTCAGCGCTTCGTAGGTGGAGCCGCTCATGTCGGTGGGCGACCAGACGCTGCCGTCGCCCATCGCCACCTGCGGCGGCTGGTCGATGTAGCTGCGGTCCTGGCGCATGCCACCCCACAGCGCCGCGCCGTACACGAAAGGCTTGAAGGTGGAGCCCGGCTGGCGCAGCGCCTGGCCGACGTGGTCGAACTGGTCCACCGACGCATCGCGGCTGCCGACGTAGGCCAGCACGCCGCCGGTCTTCGGATCCAGCGCGACGAAGCCCGCCTCCAGCCGCTGCTTGGCAAGGCGCGCGGCGCGCATCGCGGCGCGGTCGGCCAGCGCGGTGCGCAGCGCCTGTTCTTCCGATTGGCCCTGCTGGCGCGCCTGCTGGTAGGCCGGCGTCTCGCGGGCCACCTCGGCCAGCAGCGCGGGCTGCTGCTGCCAGAAGTGGGCGAAGGCCTCGTCAGCCTTCAGCGTGCCCGGCTTGGCCGGGCCGCTGCGCAGGCTGGCGCGGCTCCATTCGCTGTCCGCCACCGACTGCAGCAGCTCGCCCTGGCGCTGCACCGCCTGCTCGGCCAGGGCCTGCAGCCGCGTGTCCAGCGTGGTGTGCACGGTCAGGCCTTCGCTGTGCGGATCGATGTTGCGGGACTCGGCCCACTCCATCAGCTCGGCGCGCACCAGCCGCGTGAAATGCGGACCGGCCGCCGGTCCCAGGTCCTGCCGCGCGATGCGGGTGGGCAGCGGCTGGGCCGCGGCATGGCTGCGGGCGGCGGCGTCGATGGCGCCCTGGCGCTCCATCAGCGCCAGCACCAGGTTGCGGCGCTGCTTCGCGCGCTCGGGCGCGTCCAGCGGGTCGTAGCGCTTGGGGCCCTTCAGCATCGCCACCAGCAGCGCGGACTCGTGCAGGTCGAGCTGGGACGCTGACTTTCCGAAATAGGTGCGCGCCGCCATTTCCACGCCGGTGACGCGGTAGGGGAAGTGCACGTGGTTCAGGTACAGCGCCAGGATCTCGTCCTTGCTGTAGGCGCGTTCGATCTTCAGCGCCAGGGTCAGCTCGCGCAGCTTGCGCAGCAGCGAACGCTCGTTGCCGATGCGCTTCGGGAACAGGTTGCGCGCCAGCTGCTGCGTCAGCGTGGAAGCGCCCTGCACGTCGCCGTTCAGGCTTTCCCAGGCGGCGCTGCAGAGGCGCCGCGTGTCCACGCCGCTGTGGTCGTAGAAGCGCCGGTCCTCGGTGGCCAGCAGCGCCTTCACCAGCGAAGGCGACACCTGCTGCAGGGTCACCGGCGCCTGGATGCGTTCGCCCAGCGTCTCCAGCAGCACGCCGTCGGCGGAGACGATGCGCGTGGGCCGCACCGCGGCCTGGGTGGCCACGCTCATCGCGTCGGGCGTGGTGCGCACCAGCCACCACGCGCCCAGCGCCGTCAGCAGCGCCAGCGGCAGCAGGATGACCATCATCCAGCCGCCGAGGCGCAGCGCGGCGAAGCGCCACGCAGCCAGGCGTTCGTCACGGCGCGATGCAGTGCCCGCTGGAGAACGGGCCTGTGCGGAAGCGGCGTCCGGGGAACCGTCCGCCGCGATCGTCTCGTCAGGGTCCAGCGGCGGATCGGCCGACGCGGGGGCAGCGGCCGGGTCGTCGTCGGCGGGGGGCGTGGGGTGCTGGGTCACGGTGGGGCTCCTGGCGGCCGAACCGCGGCGCGCGGCCGGGTCGGGAGAACTGCTGTGCATGTTCCCCGCCGCACCTCGGAAAGTCGTTCGGCGTGCGCCGCAGCCGTGTGTGGGCTGGCTCCTACAGTGCGCCGCAGGTGATCACGGCCGTGAATCAAGGACATGGAACGATGGCCGCGCGGCCGTGGTCCATCACCTCCAGAATCCGCCCCCATTCGGTCCCATTCGCCCCCGCGTGCACCAGGGGCAGAAACCGCCAGGAGAACCGCGATGACCTACAGCTCCCAGGAACCCACCCGCGCCGACGTGGATGCGCTGCCCGGCGCCACGGTGCTGGAATTCGGCGCCAACTGGTGCGGCATCTGCGCCGCGGCGCAGCCGGCCATCAGCGCGGCGCTGCAATCGCAGCCGGGCTTGCGCCACCTGAAGATCGAGGACGGGCCCGGCCGCCCGCTGGGCCGCTCGTTCAAGGTCAAGCTGTGGCCCACGCTGGTCTTCCTGCGCGACGGCCGCGAGCTGGAACGGCTGGTGCGGCCCACCGACCGCGCCGCCATCACCGAAGCCTTGCAGCGCCAGGCCGAGCAGGCGGCGTGAGCAGGGAGCGGCAGCGGCCTGGCGCACCCCGCCGGCCTGGCCGCTCACTTCGAACGCAAGGTTTCCTCAGCGCAGCACGCGGACCTGGCAGTGCTTGACCTGCCCGGGCGCCGGGTCGGTGTTGAAGGCCTCGTTGGTGCAGGGCAGGCCATTGGCGGCGTCGCGGAACACATAGTTGCCATCGACGCCGTAGCGCACGCTGGCGTCGCCGTGGAAGCGGCAGGTCTCGCCCTCGTTCGCGCAGTGCTGCCATTCGCGCCCAGCCGTTTCGGGACGGCCGCTGGCCAGGCTGTATTGGCATTGCTTGAAGACGCCCGGCGCCGGGTCGCCGAAGCTGCGGTTGTTGCACATCACGTTGCCGCGGGACACCGGCCGCACCTCGTAGCGGCCGTCCGCGCCGTAGCGCACGCGGGTGCTGCCGGCGGGCGGGCGGCACAGCTCGTTCTCGTTGGCGCAGAAGCGCCATTCGCCGTCGGCGCGGCGGGCGGGGTCGCGCCAGCCCCGGTAGCGTTCGTCGTGGCGCCAGTTCACCGACACCTCGCACACCTTCGCCTGGTTCGGCGCCGGATCGCCGCCGAAGCGCGCGTTGTCGCAGCGCAGGCGGCCGCGCACCAGGCGGAAGCTGTAGCGGCCTTCGGCGCCGTAACGCACCAGCGCCTCGCCATCCACGCGGCAGGTGCGGCCCTCGGTCGCGCAGCGGACCCAGTCGTCCTGGGCACGGGCTTCGCCGGGGGCGACGATTGCGCCGGCCGCCGCGATGGCCAGGGCCAGCCGGGCGGTGCCGCGCGGGCGCCACGCTGCGCCACCGCGGAACGGATGCATCGCGCTGCCGCGGCACGGGTGGACGAAAGGCATGGTGCTTCCTCGGTGTGTGATGGCTTGGCGCGATCTTGCCGCGCGGCCGGCGTTTCAGGGCGCTTCGCCACGACTCGTCGCTGCGCCGCCATCGACGGACCGCCCGTCGGCGCAGGCGCCGGCCCCCGCTGTCGGACGCCGCCGACACGCGGACGGCGCACGCGCTTGCAGCGGCACGGCCGGCCCAGCCACAGACTGCGTGGAACTGAACGGAGAGACGACCGTGCCGTACCGCCTGCCTGCCCCAGCGGCCCACCAGCTGCCGCGCTGGTCCACCGTGGCCCTGGCGTCCATCGCCGCCGCCACGGTGCTGGTGCTGGCGGGCTGCGGTGAATCGGCCAAGCTGCCGGCCGAGGCGACCATCGGCCCCCACCCGCAACTGCCGCCGCCGCGCCACACGCTGATTCCCACGGTGAAGGTGGCCGAGGCCACCGGCTGGGCCGCCAACGCCAAGCCGCAGGCCGCGGCCGGCACGCAGGTGGGCGCGTTTGCAAAGGACCTGCAGCACCCGCGCTGGCTGGCGGTGCTGCCCAACGGCGACGTGCTGGTGGCCGAATCGAACGCGCCACCGAAGGACGAAGCGCAAGGCAAGGGACTGGCCGGCCACATCAAGGCCTGGTTCATGAAGAAGGCCATGGCCAAGGCCGGCGCCGGCGTGCCCAGCGCCAACCGCATCACCCTGCTGCGCGACGCGGATGGCGACGGTGTGGCGGAGTCGCGCTCGGTCTTCCTCTCCAACCTCTACTCGCCCTACGGCATGGCGCTGGTGGGCCAGGACCTCTACGTCGCCAATGCCGATGCCATCGTGCGCTTCACCTATACCGAAGGCGCCACGTCCATCAGCGGCCCGGGCCAGAAGCTCACCGACCTGCCCGGCGGCCCGCTGAACCACCACTGGACCAAGAACATCATCGCCAGCCGCGACGGCAGCAAGCTGTACGCCACCGTGGGCTCCAACAGCAACGTGGGCGAGAACGGCATGCAGATGGAAGAGGGCCGCGCCGCGATCTGGGAGGTGGACCTGAAGACCGGCGCCAAGCGCCTCTACGCCACCGGCCTGCGCAACCCCAACGGCCTGGCCTGGGAACCGGCCAGCGGCATGCTGTGGACGGTGGTGAATGAACGCGACGAACTGGGCAGCGACCTGGTGCCGGACTACCTCACCTCGGTGAAGGAGGGCGCCTTCTACGGCTGGCCCTACAGCTACTACGGCCAGCACGTGGACAGCCGCCCGCAGCCGCCGCAACCCGCCCTGGTGGCCCAGGCCATCCCACCCGATTACGCACTGGGGAGCCACGTGGCGCCGCTGGGGCTGGCGGTGACCGAGGGGCCCACCGCCGTGTCCCCGGCCTTCCAGAACGGCATGTTCATCGGCCTGCACGGCTCCTGGAACCGCAAGCCGCCCAGCGGCTACAAGGTGGTGTTCGTGCCCTTCGCCAACGGCCGCCCCAACGGCACGCCGCTGGACGTGCTGACCGGCTTCCTCGACGGCGAGGGCCATGCCCAGGGCCGGCCGGTGGGCGTGGCGCTGGACCGCAAGGGCGGCCTGCTGGTGGCCGACGACGTGGGCAACACCGTGTGGCGCGTGGCGGCGCAGCGCTGAAGCCCCCCAACACCCACCGCCCGCGCGGCCGCTCACTTTGCACAGCATGAACCCCTCTCCCCTCACCGCCTTCGGCACCCTGCCGGTGCCCGCCGCCGCCGCGGCCGCGCTGGCACCGCCGCTGCTGCCGCGCCTGGACGACGAGGCCACGCGCCGCGCGCTGGCCGAGCGCGAGATCTTCAGCCGCCTGCTGGAAAGCAGCGGCGAGTTCGCGGCCGTCTGCGGTGCCGACGGCCGCCTGTCCTTCATCAATGCCGGCTGGCTGCCCAAGGTGGGCCTGGTGACGCGCGCGCAGGCGCTGGAGCTGCCCCTGTCCGAGCACGTGGCCGAGGCCGACCGCGGCGAGCCGCTGGCGCAGGTGCTGGCCGAGGCGCGCGAGCGCACCCAGGCGAGTGCCGAGCTGCGCTTCCGCCACTTCGCTGCCGGCATCGCGCCCTGGGTGCTGCTGAACGTGCACCTGCTGCGCGACGACGAAGGCCAGCCCGCCGGCTTCGGCCTGATCGGCGTCGACATCACCGAGCGCAAGCGCGCCGAGCTGGCGCTGGCCAGCGAGAAGGCCATCCTGGAACAGATCGCCCTGCGCGCCCCGCTGCACGAGGTGCTGGACCAGCTGGCGCGCAGCGTGGAAGCGCAGTCCGACAGCGGCATGCTGTGCTCGGTGCTGCTGGCCGATGTGAGCGGCCAGCGCCTGCTGCACGGCGCCGCGCCCAGCCTGCCGGCGGCCTACAACGCCGCCATCGACGGCATCGCCATCGGCCCGAACGTCGGCTCCTGCGGCAGCGCGGCCTTCGAGCGCCGCCCGGTCTTCGTCAGCGACATCGCCACCGACCCGCGCTGGGCCGCCTTCCTGCCGCTGGCGCAGGAGCATGGCCTGGGCGCCTGCTGTTCGATGCCGGTGCTGGCCAGCGACGGCCGGCTGCTGGGCACCGTGGCCATGTACTACCGCCACCCGCACACGCCCGGCACCGCCGACGTGGCGCTGATCCGCAATGCCGGGCACCTGGCCGCCATCGTCATCGAGCGCGTGCGCGACGAACGCGAGCGCCGCGGCAGCGAGGCGCGCTTCCGCACGCTGGCCGACGCCATCCCGCACATCGTGTTCACCGCCGGCGCCGACGGCCGCTGGGACTACGCCAACGAGCGCTGGCGCGCCTACACCGGCGCGCTGTGCACGTCCGACGCCGGCGAGCCCGGCCCCATCGACTGGCTGGCCCAGGCGCATCCCGACGACCACGACGGCGCCGCCGCCCAGTGGCGCGACTACCTGGCCGCGGGCCAGCCGGGCACCATCGAGCTGCGCCTGCGCGCGAAGAACGGCGAGCACCGCTGGCACCAGCTGCGCGCGCTGCCGCTGGACGAGGAATGCGGCAGCGTGCAGCGCTGGATCGGCACCTGCACCGACATCGAGGACGAGCGCCGCTCGGCCCAGGAGCGCGAGGAGCTGCTGGCCGCCGAACGCAATGCGCGCGGCGAGATGGAGCGCGCCATGCGCCTGCGCGACGACTTCGTGGCCACCCTGAGCCATGAGCTGCGCACGCCGCTCACCTCCATCATCGGCTGGACCGCGGTGCTGCGCCGCGCGCCGCCGGACGCGCCCACGCTGCAGCGCGCCATCGACGTCATCGACCGCAACGCGCGGCTGCAGACGCAGATGGTGGAAGACCTGCTGGACATGAGCCGCATCCTCTCCGGCAAGCTGCGGCTGGAGGTGCAGCGCCTGGACCTGGCGCCGGTGATCGAAGCCGCCATCGACACCGTGCGGCCCGCCGCCGAGGCCAAGGGCGTGAAGCTGCTGCCGGTGTTCGGCTCCGCCGGCATCGTGCGCGGCGACCCCGCGCGCCTGCAGCAGGTGGTGTGGAACCTGCTGAGCAACGCCATCAAGTTCACGCCGCGCGGCGGCCGCGTGCAGCTGACGCACCGGCGCGTGGGCAGCCACGTGGAGGTCAGCGTCATCGACACCGGCCAGGGCATCGCGCCCGAATTCCTGCCGCACGTGTTCGACCGCTTCCGCCAGGCGGACAGCTCGATAACACGCCAGAAGGGCGGCCTGGGGCTGGGCCTGTCCATCGTGCGCAGCATCGTCGAGATGCACGGCGGCACGGTGGAAGCGCACAGCGCGGGTGCGGGCGAAGGCGCCAGCTTCACCGTGCGGCTGCCGCTGGCGGTGCTGCACCCGGCCACGGCGCCGCACGAAGCCGCCGCGCCGGCCCAGCCTGCGGCCGAGGCCGGCCCGGGCCTGCACCTGCTGCAGGGCCTGTCGCTGCTGGTGCTGGACGATGACGACGATTCACGCGACCTGATCACCCGCGTGCTGTGCGACGAAGGCGCGCAGGTGCACGGCGCGGCTTCGGCGGCCGAAGCACTGGAAACGCTGCAGTCGCTCGCCGCCGCCGGCACGCCGGTGGACGCGCTGCTGAGCGACATCGGCCTGCCGGGCGAGGACGGCTACAGCTTCATCCGCAAGGTGCGCCGCCTGGGCACGCCCAGCGCACGTGTCACCGCCATCGCCCTCACCGCGCTGGCCCGCAGCGAAGACCGCCGCCGCGCCCTCATGGCCGGCTTCCAGACCCACGTGGCGAAGCCGGTCGACCCCGCCGAGCTGGTGGCGGTGGTGGCCACGCTGTGCGGGCGGACGGGGATCGATGCAGGGCTGGAGCCGGGCGCGGGTGCCGTCACGCCAGGGGCGGGTGCCGTCAGGGGCGGCCCGGCGACCTGAAGGCCTGGGGGTAGCGGCGGCCGTACCAGTTGACCACGCTGTCGTGGTCGAGCCGCAGGAACGGACCCAGCCCCGGCACCAGCAGCAGCAGCAGGCCCGCGGCGCCGAAGCCGGCCGCCAGCAGCAGGTAGACGGTGCTCACCGGGGCGTGCCGCAGCAGGGCGCCCGCCAGCGCCGGGGCCAGGGCGGCGGCCAGGTGCGCGCTGGTCAGGTGCGCCGCAGCCATGCGTGCGCGGAAGTGCTCGGGAATCGCCAGCGCGCGGTGCGTCTGGCCCACCAGCTGCGTGACCGACAGGCAGCCGCCCAGCAGCGCGCACAGCAGCGGCAGTCCCGGCGCCCAGCGGCACAGGCCGATGCCGGCGACGGCCGCGGTGCAGGTGGCGATGGCCAGCGCCAGGGCGCGCACCCGCCCCTGCCACGCCATCAGGCGCGGCGCCAGGCCCGCCACGCCCAGCAGCAGACCCAGCGACAAGGCCGCGCCGCAGCCGCCGAACCACGCGGCCGACAGGCCCAGCGCCTGCACCTGCAAGGGCAGCAGCAGCCCGGTGGCCGGCAGCAGGAACACCATCATCAGCGCGCCCGTCAGCGTCCACCAGCGGTCCAGCGGCACGCCCCACTTGGCGCGCACGCCATCGCGCAGGTCGGCCCACCAGCGGCCGCCAACGTCTGAATGACGCGGCCTCGACGGCACGCCGATTCGCCACGCCACGCCGGCGGACAGCAGGAACAGCGCCAGGTTCAGCACCAGCGCCCAGCGCAGTGCGGCCCAGGCCAGCACGGCACCCGCCAGGCCCGGCCCCAGCAGCCCGCCCAGCGCCTGCGCGCCGCGGCGCAGGCGGATGGCCTCGGGCAGGTCGGCGGGCGCCACCAGCTCGGGCAGCAGGCTGGCCTGGACCGGCCACAGCACCGCGTTGGCGGCGATCGACAGCCCGCTGCACAGGCACAGCAGCACCAGGCTGTAGACACTGGCGTGCGCCAGCAGCGCCAGGCCCAGCGCGTCCACCACCAGGCAGGCCTTGGCCGCGCGGATCAGGCGCTGCTTGGGCACGCGGTCGCCCAGCGGCGACAGCAGCGGCGTGGCCACCAGCGCCGCCACCGCCGCGGCGGCCCCATAACGTGCCAGGTCAGCGGCACCACCGCGCGTGCTGATCCACCAGGCCATCGCCGCCTGCGCCACGCTGCTGGCCAGCAGGCCCAGCAGTTCGGCCAGCAGCAGGCGCTGCACGGCGGCGGGGCAGCGCCGCCAGGGCAGCGCCGTCGGCAGGCTGATGGGTGGCCGGCGCCACCGCCGGCGTGCAGGCAGGTTCGTCATCCGTCCGCACTCTAGGCAGCCACACGCACCGTGCACAGGCGCAGGCCAGCGCCCATGCGGGGCAGTCAGCGGGCGCTGTATCGATCAGCATGGGCATGGCCTGTATCGATACAGCACCGGGCGCCGGGCTATCCTCCCCCATGCCCACCGACAGCGCCGCACCCGGCCGCCCCGCCCCACCCGCCCGCGCCACCCGCTACCGCCAGCTGGCGGACACGCTGGCGGCGGAGCTGCGCGAAGGGCGCCACCCGCCGGGCACGCAGCTGCCCTCGGTGCGGCAGCTGTGCGCCGACCACGCGGCCAGCCTGGCCACCGTCACGCATGCCCTGCGCGAGCTGGAGGACGCCGGCCTGGTGGAAGCGCGCGCCCGGCGCGGCTATTTCGCCTGCGCCACGCCGCGGCCCCGGGCCCTGCCGCCTTCCGTTCCCGCGCTCGAGGTGGAAGGCCGGCGCCGGCGCTTGATGGAACTGGCGACCACGCAGCCGGATTGCCTGTCGCTCAGCCACCTGGCGCTGCCGCCGGCGCTGCTGCCGCTCACCGCGCTGCGCCAGCACGCCGCCCGCGCCCTGGACGAGGACCGCAGCCTGCTGGCCATCGGCAGCGCCTTCGGCAGTGAAGCGCTGCGCACGCAGCTGGCGCTGCGCACCACGCGCGCCGGCTGCGTGGTGGAGGCGGACGACCTGGTGGTGACGCACGGCCAGGCGGAATCGCTGGAGCTGTGCCTGCGCCTGCTCACCCGGCCGGGCGACCACGTGGCCATCGCCAGCCCGGGCTCGCTGCGCGCGCTGGAGCTGATCGCCAGCCTGGGCCTGCAGGCGCTGGCCATTCCGTCGTCGCCGGAGCGGGGGCTGTCGGTGCAGGCGCTGGACTTCGCCTTGCAGCACCACGCGGTGGCCTGCTGCATCGCCGAGCCCAGCCACGACAGCGCCCGCGGCAGCGCGATGCACGACGACGATCGGCGCCAGCTGGCCGCGCTGTTGGCACGTTATCGACTGCCGCTGATCGAATGCGACCTGATGGGCGACCTGCACCGCGCCGCGCAGCGGCCCCGCCCGGTGAAGGCCTGGGACCAGGGCGACTGGGTGCTGTACTGCGGCAACCTGGCCTGCGTCACCGGCCCGGGCGTCAGCGTCGGCTGGATCGCCAGCCGGCGCCACCGCCTGCTGCTGCGTGCGGCGCGCACCGTGCACGGCGACCTGCTGCCGCCGCTGACCGAGGCCGTGCTGGCCCGCTTCCTCGCCACCCGCGCCTACGACCTGCACCTGCGCCGCCTGCGCCAGCGCCTGGCCACGCAGGTCGACGCCTGGGCCGACGCCGCACGCCGGCACCTGCCCCGCGGCACCCGCATCCACAGCGGCCAGGGTGGCTACGTGCTGTGGCTGGAACTGGGCGAAGGGCACGACGTGGGCTGGGCCCTGCAGCGCGTGCGCCAGGCCGGCTACACCTTCGTGCCGGGCGGCGTGTTCGGCCACGGCCATGCCTTCGACCACTGCCTGCGCCTGAGCGCCGGCCACCCGCTGGACGCGCAGCGCGAGCGCGGCCTGCAGGTGCTGGGCGCCGCGCTGCGCGACAGCCGGCGCGTGCGGCGTTGAGCAGGAAGCACCGTCCCCTGCAGGTGGACCGCAAGTCCGACACCCTTCATGAAGACGCGATGATCGCCGCCACCGCGCGCGTCCATCAGTTCACGGTCGTGACCCGCAACGTGGCGAACTTCAAGCCGTTCAAGGTCGAGGTCCTCAACCCGTTCGCCACCTCTCGCAGGTGATTCCCGGGCACGGCCGTCAGCGCCCCCGGACGCATCGTCCGGCGCAGGCGCCTCCGGCTGTGGCTGAAGGCAGGGCCCAACGGCGCCGCCGGAAGGCGACCGCCGCACGAGCACGAACAGGCTGCTGATTCGTCAAGGGAGCGTCCTCCGGCCCGCGCGAGGCGCGGGCGGAGCCGGGCGGGACGCGGGCGCGTCGTCGCGCCAGGCCTGAACCGCGGGCGCCACCTGCTGCAAGGTGCGCAGCGCCAGCACCCCGGCCGGCGTGCGCCGGTGCAGTGCGGCGCAGGCGCCGCCGGCCCACAGCGCCGTGCCGGCGGGCAAGGCGGCGCGCAGGTCCCGCAAGGCGTGCAGCGTGCGCTCGCCATGGGCGGCGGCCGAGAGCGACAGCGCCACGATGTCCGCGCGCTGGGTCGCGGCGGCCTGCACGATGTCCGGCACCGGCACCTGCGTGCCGAGCGAGACCGTGGCGCACCCCTCCGCGGCCAGCAGCGCCTGGGCCATCAGCACGCCCAGGCCGTGCTGTTCACCCGGCAGCGTGGCCAGCAGCACGCGCGGCGGCCGGCCGCCAGCGGGCAGCGAGGCCAGTGCCCCGCGCAGCACCAGCTGCAGCACCTCGGCATACAGGTGCTCGCCGGCCACGCTCAGGTCGCCACGCGCCCAGGACTCGCCCACGTCCTCGGTCAGCGGCGCCACCAGTTCCAGCACCAGGCCGCGCAGCCCCCGCGCCATCAGCGCCTGGGACAAGGCCGCGCGCAAGGCGTCCGCCTGGTGGTCCAGCACCAGCGTGCGCAGCGGCGCCCACGGCGGCTGCGCCGCGGCGGGGCCGCCGACCGCACACGGGGCCGCGGCCTGCGGCGACAGCAGCCGTGCCAGCTCGTCGTCGCCCAGCCGCATCAGGCTGCCGGGGCGGTGGCCCAGGTCGAGCAGGCGCTTCAGCACCCGCAGCCGCAGCACCTGCTCATGCGGGTAGACCCGCTCGCCCTGGCCGTCCCGACCGGGGGCGGGAAAGCCGTAGCGCCGCTCCCACACGCGCAGGGTGTCCTTGGGCAGGCCGGTGTCGCGCTCCACCGCCGCGATGGGCAGCGCGGGAAGGCTTGGGGAGGTGGAAACGGCAGCCATTTATTTGTCTAGGTCAGATTGTCCACGCTTTTGCACGGCTAGCCCGGGATCTTCGGCCGTACCATCCAGTTTGTCCAGGACAAACAAGAACGCATGCCAAGCCGCGATGCGCATCGGGACACCCAGGGGTTTCTTCGGTGACACGTGAAAGGTTGAACAACATGAAGCGTCTGAACGACATGCGGATCGGCGTGCGGCTGGGCCTTGGTTTCGGGGTGCTGCTGGCGCTGCTGGTCGCGGTGGCGGTGCTGGCCATGGGCCGCCTGGCAGCCCTGGAGCACCACATCGAGCAAATCACCCACGAGAACAATGCCGAGGTGAAGCTCGCCGTGTCCATGCGGGTGGCGTTGAACCAGGTCGCCACCAGCGCCCGCAACATGGTGCTGCTGAATGACGCGGAAGGCCGGCGGCGCGAGCTCGAAAGCCTGCAGAAATCGCGTGCGGAATACAACGCCGACGAGGAAAAGCTGGCCGCCTTCATCGAGCGGCCGGGCAAGGATCCGCAAGCGAAGGCGCTGTTCGCGCGGATGCAGCAGCTGAAGTCGCAGGCGCGTCCGCTGATGGACCAGGTGCTGGCGCTGGCCGATGCCAACGACGACGAGGCCGCCACCCGGCTGCTGATGGACAAGGCCCACCCGGCCCAGAAGGCCTGGATGCTCGCCGCCGGCGAGCTGGCCGACCTGGAATACGCGATGACCGACCGCGCCGCCGAAGACGCCGTGGCCAGCTACGCCCGGGCGCGGGCCATGCTGCTGGCGCTGGTGCTGGCGGCGCTGGCCGCGGGCGTGCTGGCCGCGTGGGGCATCACCCGCTCCATCACCCGGCCGCTGGCGCGGGCCGTGCTGGTGGCGCGCACCGTGGCCGCCGGCAACCTGGGCATGCAGATCGTGGTGGACCGCCACGACGAGACCGGCCAGCTGCTGGAGGCGATGAAGGCGATGAACGACAGCCTGCGCCGCGTGGTGGGCCAGGTGCGCGCCAGCAGCGACAGCATCGCCACCGCCTCCGGCCAGATCGCCAGCGGCAACGCCGACCTGAGCCAGCGCACCGAAGAACAGGCGAGCAACCTGCAGCAGACCGCCGCGTCGATGGAGCAGCTCACCGGCACGGTGACGCAGAACGCGGAAACCGCGCGCCAGGCCGCGCAGCTGGCCGCCTCAGCCAGCAGCGTGGCGGCCCAGGGCGGCGAGGTGGTGGGCCAGGTGGTGGGCACGATGGAGCAGATCACCGCCGCGAGCCGGCGCATCGCCGACATCATCAGCGTCATCGACGGCATCGCCTTCCAGACCAACATCCTGGCGCTGAACGCCGCGGTGGAAGCCGCGCGCGCCGGCGAGCACGGCAAGGGCTTCGCGGTGGTGGCATCCGAAGTGCGCAGCCTGGCGCAGCGCAGTGCCGCGGCGGCCCGGGAGATCAAGGACCTGATCGGCGACAGCGTGGACACGGTGGACGCGGGCAGCCGCCTGGTGGCGGCTGCGGGCAGCACGATGCAGGACATCGTCACCCAGGTGCAGCAGGTGGCCGCGCTGATCGAGGTCATCAGCCACGCCACGCAGGAGCAGAGCACCGGCATCGCCCAGGTGGGCACGGCGGTGGCCCAGCTGGACGAGGTGACGCAGCAGAACGCCGCCCTGGTGGAGGAAAGCGCGGCCGCGGCCGACAGCCTGAGCCAGCAGGCGGCGGAACTGGTGCGCGCGGTGGGCGTCTTCCGACTGGCCGCCGTACCGGCCTGAAGCGGCCGCGCGGCACGTCAGCCGCGCAGGTCCCCGCGCTGCACCGGCTGGTTGGTGTCGGTCGGATCGT
>CBIHPZ010000006.1:0-21868 GCA_966211865.1 uncultured Aquabacterium sp. | reverse complement strand
CGCCGATGGAGCCCATGCCGCGGTAGCTCTTGTAGCTGCGGCCCTGGTACAGGATGGTCTCGCCCGGTGCTTCGTCGGTGCCGGCGAAGGCACCGCCCATCATCACCGTATCGGCCCCCGCGGCGATGGCCTTGGCCAGGTCGCCGGAGAAGCGGATGCCGCCATCCGCGATCAGCGGCACGCCGGTGCCGGCCAGTGCCTTGGCGACCGAGTCGACCGCCATGATCTGCGGCACGCCGACGCCGGTGACGATGCGGGTGGTGCAGATGGAGCCCGGCCCGATGCCGACCTTCACCGCATCGGCGCCGGCTTCCACCAGGGCCAAGGCCGCTTCGCCGGTGGCGATGTTGCCGCCGATGACCTCGACGTTCGGGAAGTTCTTCTTGACCCAGCGCACGCGGTCGATCACGCCGGCGGAGTGGCCGTGCGCGGTGTCGACCACCAGCGCATCGACGCCGGCCTTCACCAGCAGCTCGACGCGCTCTTCGGTGCCCTCCCCCACGCCCACGGCGGCGCCGACGCGCAGCTTGCCGTGGTCGTCACGGGCGGCGTTGGGGAAGCTGGTCTGCTTGGTGATGTCCTTCACCGTCATCAGGCCGCGCAGCTCGAAGGCGTCGTTGACGACCAGCACGCGCTCCAGCTTGTGCTTGTGCATCAGCGCCTTGCCGTCCTCGATGGTCGCGCCTTCCTTGACGACGATCAGCTTGTCGCGCGGGGTCATGATCTCGCGCACCGGCACGTCGAGCCGGGTTTCGAAGCGCAGGTCGCGGCCGGTGACGATGCCGACGACGCGGCCGTCTTCAACGACCGGGAAGCCGGAGATGCCATGCTGGCGCGACAGCGTGATCACGTCGCGCACCGGAACGCCCGGAGATATGGTGATGGGGTCGCGCAGCACCCCGGATTCATAGCGCTTGACCCGTGCCACCTCGGCCGCCTGCTGCTTGGCCGTGAGGTTCTTGTGCACGATCCCGATGCCGCCTTCCTGCGCGATGGCGATCGCCAGGCGGGCTTCGGTGACGGTGTCCATCGCGGCGGACACCAGCGGCAGGTTCAGGTTGATGCGGCGGGTGAACCGCGTCGCGAGGCTGGTGTCGCGCGGCAACACCTGCGAGAAGGCCGGCACCAACAACACGTCGTCGAAGGTGAGCGCTTTGCCTAGAAGGCGCATGGGGAAAGCTCCAGACGCAAAAGCGGATTATAGGGAGGGGTGCACAGAGCACGCATTGGCGAGCCGCCGCGAAACCATTTGTGCCCGGATTCACGGGGGGTGCTGGCTACACTTCGCGACTGCTCTTTCGTTGGGGATTCCATGATTCGAAAAGACCGGACCTTGTGGATCGTCGCAGCGCTTTCTGCGATGGTGGTCACGGCCGCGCCCAGTGCCTGGGCGCAGTGGAAGTGGAAGGATTCAAAGGGGCAGGTGCACATCAGCGACCTGCCGCCGCCGCGCGACGTTCCCGACAAGGACGTGATGCAGCGCCCTGCCGACACGGCGAAGCGCGCCGCCGCGACGGCCGCCGCGCAGGCCTCGGCGGCGAACACCTCTGCCGCATCCGCCCCTGCAGCGAAGCCCAAGGTCGATCCCGAGATCGAGGCCCGGCGCGTGCGCCAGGAGCAGGAACAAAAGGCCAAGGACAAGGCCGCCGAGGAGAAGGCCAGCGCCCAGCGCTCGGACAACTGCCAGCGCGCGCGCCAGCACCTGGCCACGCTGGAAAGCGGCATGCGCATCGCCCGTCTCAATGACAAGGGCGAGCGCGAGATCATCGACGACAAGACCCGCGCGGAAGAGATGCAGCGGGCGCGCCAGGTGATGGCGTCGGAGTGCCGCCAGGGCTCCTGATTCAGCGCGGCGCGCGCCGCATGCCGTCGCGCCGGTAGCGCTGGCGCCGCGCCTCCTTCGGATCGACCTGCAGCGGGCGGTACAGCTCGATGCGGTCGCGGTCGCGCAAGACGGCATGGGGTTCGCAGGTGCGGCCCCAGACACCCAGCTTCAATCCGTCCAGTACGACAGGACCAAGCCGCTCGCGCCAGCCGCTGGCCTGCAGCGCGTCGCGCACGGTGGACCCCGCTGGCAGGCTCAATGCCAGCCGGTGCAAACGCCGGGGCGATTCGGCGTAGACCAGCTCGATCGCCAGCAGGCCCGGCTCAGCGCTGGCCATAGACCTGCTCGGCGCGCTGCACGAAGGAATCGACGAAGGTGTTGGCCACGCGGTCGAACACCGGGCTCAGCACCATTTCGAAGGCGGCGTTGGAGAACGCGTAGCGCAGGTCGAACTCGATGCGGCAGGCCGGCGCGCTGTTCGCCGCACCGATCGGCTTGAAGAGCCAGGTGCCGTCCAGCGCCGAGAACGGCCCGTCGACGAGCTTCATCATCACCGACTCGTTCGGCACGTGCGTGTTGCGCGTGGTGAAGGCGTGGCGCAGCCCCGCGTAGGCCAGGTGCAGCCGCGCCTTCATGCCGGCGTCGTCGCGCTCGACCACCTCCGCCCGTTCGCACCACGGCAGGAAGGCCGGATACGCCTCGATGCCCGTCACCAGCTCATACATCTCGCGCGGGGAGTACCAGAGCAGGACCGACTTCTTCACATGCTTCATAGAATCCAAAGATTCTAGGGGTCGCTTGGCTTGCTTCCGGGCGGCCCCATTTGCTTGGGAACCATGACTGCACCGATCGCCGAGAACCGCCGCGCCCGCTTCGACTACCACCTGGAGGAATTCTTCGAGGCGGGGGTCGTGCTCACGGGCTGGGAGATCAAGGCCATCCGCGCCGGCCAGGTCCAGCTGACCGACGGCTACGTGATGATCAAGGACGGCGAGCTGTTCCTGATCGGCTGCCGCATCAACGCGCTGCGTTCCGCGTCCACCCACGTGCGGCCCGAGGCCGACCGGACCAAGAAGCTCCTGATGCACAAGGAAGAGATCAAGCGCCTGGTCGGCAAGGTGGAGCAGAAGGGCTTCACGCTGGTGCCGGTCAACCTGCACTACAAGGGCGGCCGGGTGAAGGCCGACATCGCGCTGGCCAAGGGCAAGGCGCAGCACGACAAGCGCGACACCGAGCGCAAGCGCGATTGGGAGCGCGAGAAGGGCCGCCTGATGCGGCACAAGGTCTCGTCCGGCCCCAAGGAATGAGCCGACCCCAATAAGCCAGGCAGAAGCCGTCGATCATCCCGCGCAAAGTGCGCGGCGCGAGACCCGGTTTCCGCCAGGGTGGCGCGCGGTCGGCTTGCATTACACTGCCCGCGGTCAGGAGAGAGCTTCACCCGAAGCCGCCGAAGGCGCAGAGGCTGCCACCTCGAACGCTCAGGCAAAAGGACTGGCAAACGCTTCTGCGATGAAGCGTTCCTCACTGGAGAGAGGCGGGTCAATCCGAGTCATCACGACGAGGAGGGAGCCCGTCCACCGAAGGGGCAAGCGGCGCCGGTATCCCCGGCACTGCCAATCTCTCAGGTAAAGCGGACAGCGAGGGCAGCCCCCACCTCCGGGTGGGGTTGGTTTGCCCTCGGGAGATGCCCATGTCCGCCGATCTGCTCAAGACTCCACTGCACGCCCTGCACCTCGAACTGGGTGCCAAGATGATGGCCTTCGCCGGCTACGACATGCCGGTGAACTATCCCGGGGGCATCCTCGCCGAACACCGGCACTGCCGCGACTTCGCCTCGCTGTTCGACGTCTCCCACATGGGCCAGCTGCAGCTGCGCGGCGACGACGCCGCCCGTGCGCTGGAAACCCTGGTGCCGGTGGACATCGTGGACCTGCCCGTCGGCAAGCAGCGCTACGCGCTCTTCACCAATGCCAGCGGCGGCATCCTCGACGACCTGATGGTCACGCGGCGCGCGGACCACCTGTTCCTGATCGTCAACGCGGCCTGCAAGGAAGCGGACACGCGCCACCTGAACACCCACATCGGACACCGCTGCCACATCGTGCCGCTGCCCGACCGCGCGCTGCTGGCGTTGCAGGGTCCCCAGGCGGTCACCGCGCTGTCGCGGCTGAATGCCGACGTGGCCGGCCTCACCTTCATGACCGGTGGCGACTTCAAGCTGCTGGACGTCGACTGCTTCATCACCCGCTCGGGCTACACCGGCGAAGACGGCTTCGAGATCTCGGTGCCCGCGTCTCACGCCGAGGCGCTGGCCCGCGCGCTGCTGAAGCAGCCCGAGGTGAAGCCGGCGGGCCTGGGCGCCCGCGACACGCTGCGGCTGGAAGCGGGCCTGTGCCTCTATGGGCACGACATCAACGAGACGACGACGCCCGTCGAAGCCGGCCTGACCTGGGCCATCCAGAAGGTGCGGCGCCCGGGTGGCGCACGTGCCGGCGGCTACCCCGGCGCCGCCGCCATCGAGCGGCAGCTGGCCTCGGGCCCGACGATCAAGCGCGTGGGCCTCACGGGCCTGGAACGCATTCCCGTGCGCGAGGGCGCCCAGATCTTCGATGCGCAGGGCCACAAGCTGGGCCACGTCACCAGTGGCACCTTGGGCCCGACCGTGTTCGAGCCGGTGGCGATGGCCTACCTGGCCGCCAACCATGCCATTGCGCACCACGAGGTCTATGCCGACGTGCGCGGCAAGCGCCAGCCGATGCGCGTGGCGCCGATGCCCTTCACCCCCCACCGTTACCACCGCTGAAGCCGCGCGGCCTGGCCACAGGCCCCGAGCGCTTCATCCCATCGCCCCGCCCACAACAGAGAAGGAATCTGCCGATGACCACCATGTTCACCCCCGATCACGAGTGGATCAACATCGAGGACCACGAGGCCGCGGTCGTCGGCATCACGCTGCATGCGCAGGACGCGCTGGGCGACGTGGTCTTCGTCGATCTGCCCGAAGTGGGCCGCAGCTACAACAAGGGCGAGATCGCGGGTGTCGTCGAATCGGTGAAGGCGGCGGCGGACATCTACATGCCGGTCACCGGCGAGGTCGTCGAGGTGAACGAGGAGTTGCGCGCCAACCCTTCGCTGGCCAATTCCGACCCGATGGGCAACGGCTGGTTCTTCAAGGTTCACGTCACCAACATGGCCGACTTCGAACAGCTGATGGACCCGCCGGCCTACGACGCGCTGCTGAAGACCCTCTGACGCTCCACTTCTTCCTCCGCCACTGAACCGGCCGCGTCACGAGCGCAGCCGGCCGCCCTCTTTCGAAGTTGCCCTCCATGCTCCAGCCCGCCCATCCGCCGCTCGGTGAACTCGAGAACGCCAGCGAATTCGTCGCCCGCCACATCGGCCCCGACGAGGTCGACGAAATGCACATGCTGGCGCTCATCAGCGGCGACAAGCCCGGCTTCACCCGCCGCGCGCTGATCGACGCGCTGGTGCCGGGCAACATCCGCCGCGCCGAGCGCATGCGCCTGCCGGCCGCGGTGACCGAGGCGCAGGCACTGGCCGAGCTGAAGGCCATCGCCTCGCGCAACCAGGTGCTGAAGAGCTTCATCGGCCAGGGCTACCACGGCACGCACACGCCGGGCGTCATCCTGCGCAACGTGCTCGAGAACCCGGCCTGGTACACCGCCTACACGCCCTACCAGGCCGAGATCTCGCAGGGCCGCATGGAGGCGCTGGTCAACTTCCAGACCATGGTGACGGACCTGACCGGCATGGCCATCGCGAACGCGTCGATGCTGGACGAGGCCACCGCCGCCGCCGAGGCCATGACGCTGGCCCAGCGCGTGGGCCGCAGCAAGTCCAACGTCTTCTACGTCGGCGACGACGTGCTGCCGCAGACCCTGGACGTGGTGCGCACGCGGGCCGAGCCCCTAGGCATCGAAGTACGCGTATGCAGCGGCGACGAGGCGCTGCAGAACGACAGCTTCGCGGTGCTGCTGCAGTACCCGGGCGTGAACGGCGTGGTGCGCGATTACCGCGACTGGATCGCCAAGTACAAGGCCCGCGGCGGCCTGGTCATCATGGCGGCCGACCTGCTGGCCATGACCTTGCTGGTGCCCCCGGCCGAACTGGGCGCCGACATCGCCTGCGGCACCACCCAGCGCTTCGGCATGCCGATGGGCGCGGGCGGCCCGCACGCGGCCTACCTGGCGACGCGCGACGAATTCAAGCGCTCGCTGCCGGGCCGGCTGGTGGGCGTCAGCGTCGATTCGCTCGGCGCGCCGGCGTACCGGCTGGCGCTGCAGACGCGCGAGCAGCACATCCGCCGCGAGAAGGCCACGTCCAACATCTGCACCGCCCAGGTGCTGCCGGCGGTGGTGGCCAGCATGTACGCGGTCTACCACGGGCCGGTGGGGCTGACGCGCATCGCGCAGCGCGTGGCGGCCTTCACCGCCGTGCTGGCGGCGGGCCTGGCCGAGCTGGGCTGCCGGGTGACGAACGAGTCGGCCTTCGACACGATCACGCTCGACACCGGCGACCGCACCAACACCCTGCTGGCCGCCGCGCGCCTGGCCGGCATGAACCTGCGCCGTGCCGGCCCGGCCCAGCTCAGCATCACGCTGGACGAGACCACCACCCGCGCGGACGTGCAGGCGCTGTGGCAGGTCTTCGCCGAAGGTCGTGCGCTGCCGGACTTCTCGCGCTTCGAGGCCGGCCGCGACAGCCTGCTGCCGGCCGCGCTGCGCCGCCGTTCCGCGTTCCTGCAGCACCCGGTCTTCAACGCCCACCACAGCGAAACCGAGATGCTGCGCTACATCCGCAGCCTGTCGGACAAGGACCTGGCGCTCGACCGCTCGATGATCCCGCTGGGCTCCTGCACGATGAAGCTGAACGCCACCAGCGAGATGATCCCCATCACCTGGCCGGAGTTCGCGCAGGTGCATCCGTTCGCCCCGGCCGATCAATTGGCGGGTTATCACGCGCTGAACGCACAGCTGTGCGAATGGCTGGAGCAGGCCACCGGCTACGCCGGCATCAGCCTGCAGCCCAACGCCGGGTCGCAGGGCGAATACGCCGGCCTGCTGGCCATCCGCGCCTGGCATGCCTCGCGCGGCGACGCGGGGCGCGACATCTGCCTGATCCCCGAATCCGCCCACGGCACCAACCCGGCCAGCGCGCAGATGGTGGGGCTGAAGGTGGTGCCGGTGAAGTGCGACGCGCTGGGCCACGTCGACATGGCCGACCTGGAGGCCAAGTGCACGGCGCACGCGGCCAAGCTGGCGGCCATGATGATCACCTACCCCTCCACCTACGGCCTCTTCGAGACCGGCGTGAAGGAGCTGTGCGCGCTGGTGCACCGCCACGGCGGCCGCGTGTACGTTGACGGCGCGAACATGAACGCGATGGTGGGCGTGGCCGCGCCGGGCCAGTTCGGTGGCGACGTGAGCCACCTGAACCTGCACAAGACCTTCTGCATCCCGCACGGCGGCGGCGGCCCGGGCGTGGGGCCGGTGTGCGTGGTGGAGGACCTGGTGCCCTTCCTGCCCGCCAACCCCGCATCGCCGGAAACGCGCCCCGCAGGCGGCGTCGGCGCCGTGTCCGCCGCGCCGCTGGGCAACGCGGCCGTGCTGCCGATCAGCTGGATGTACATCCGCATGATGGGCCCCGACGGCCTGCAGGCCGCGACCGAGACCGCCATCCTCTCGGCCAACTACGTGGCCGCGCGCCTCGCGGACCATTACGACATCCACTACAGCAGCGAGATCGACGGCATCAAGGGCGGCGGCGTGGCGCACGAGTGCATCCTGGACCTGCGCCCGCTGAAGGACTCCAGCGGCGTCAGCGCCGAGGACGTGGCCAAGCGCCTGATCGACTACGGCTTCCACGCCCCCACGCTGAGCTTCCCGGTGGCCGGCACGCTGATGGTGGAGCCCACCGAAAGCGAGCCGCGCATCGAGCTGGACCGCTTCTGCGACGCGATGATCGCCATCCGCGAGGAGATCCGCCGCATCGAGCAAGGCCAGTGGCCGCAGGACGACAACCCGCTGCGCAACGCCCCCCACCCCGCGCAGGCGCTGCTGAAGGCCGAGTGGCCACATGCCTACACCCGCGAGGAAGCGGCGTACCCGGTGGCCAGCCTGCGCCGCGGCAAGTACTGGGTGCCGGTGGGCCGGGTGGACAACGTCTACGGTGACCGGAACCTGTTCTGCAGCTGCGTGCCGATGTCGGCCTTCGGCGACGAGCCGGCCAGCGAAGGCTGAGCATGGCCGTCTCCGTCTTCGACCTCTTCAAGATCGGCATCGGACCGAGCAGCTCCCACACCGTGGGCCCGATGCGGGCCGCGCGCATGTTCATGCAGCGCCTGGCGGCCGATGGCCTCATCGACGACGTGATGCGCCTGCAGTGCGACCTGTACGGCTCGCTGGGCGCCACGGGCAAGGGCCACGGCAGCGACACCGCGGTGCTGCTGGGCCTGATGGGCCACGAGCCGGACAGCGTTGACGTGGATCGCATCCCCGAGATGCTGGCCACGGTGCGTGCCCAGCAGTCGCTCACCCTGCCTGACGGGCTGTGCCTCGCCTTCAACGAAGCCAAGGACCTGGTCTTCCACCGCCGCGAAAGCCTGCCCTTCCACGCCAACGGCATGCGCTTCACCGCTTTCGACGGCTCGGGCGCCGAGATCGCCAACCGCGTCTATTACTCGGTAGGCGGCGGCTTCATCGTCAGCGACGAGGTGGCTTCGGACGGCACGCGCCACAAGGTGGTCGCGCCCGACACCACCGCCCTGCCCCATCCCTTCCACAGCGGCGAACAGCTGCTGGCGCTGACCAAGCAGCTGGGCTGCAGCATCGCCGAGGTGATGCGCCGCAACGAGCGCCACTGGCGCACCGACGAAGAAATCGATGCCGGCCTGCTGCGCATCTGGCGCACGATGCAGGACTGCGTCTCGCGCGGGTGCAAGGCCGAGGGCACCTTGCCCGGCGGCTTCAAGGTGAAGCGGCGCGCGGCCGCGCTGTACCGCTCGCTCACCAGCAACCCCGAGGCCGCGCTGCGCGACCCGCTGCAGGTGCTGGACTGGGTGAACCTGTACGCGCTGGCGGTGAACGAGGAAAACGCCGCCGGCGGCCGCGTGGTCACGGCGCCCACCAACGGCGCGGCCGGCATCATTCCCGCGGTGCTGCACTACTACCACCGCTTCGTGCACGGCTCGTCCGAGCGTGGCGTGGTCGACTTCCTGCTCACCGCGGCGGCCATCGGCATCCTCTACAAGGAGAACGCGTCCATCTCTGGCGCCGAGGTGGGCTGCCAGGGCGAGGTGGGCGTCGCCTGCTCCATGGCCGCGGGCGCCCTGTGCGCGGTGCTGGGCGGCACGCCCGAGCAGGTGGAGAACGCCGCCGAGATCGGCATGGAGCACCACCTGGGCCTGACCTGCGACCCCGTGGGCGGCCTGGTGCAGATCCCCTGCATCGAGCGCAATGCCATCGCCTCGGTGAAGGCGGTGAATGCGGCGCGCATGGCGCTGCGCGGCGACGGCACGCACTTCGTCAGCCTGGACAAGGTGATCAAGACGATGCGCGAAACCGGCGCCGACATGATGACGAAGTACAAGGAAACGGCCCGCGGCGGGCTGGCGGTGAACATCGTCGAGTGCTGATGGCGGGCCTGCGCCGCAGGCTCCCGGCAAGTGACGGCCTGAATTGGTGCGCAATGCACCACTCTTTTCGGGCAACAGCTGGACCCGTTCGTGCCGAAGATGAGGAGGCGCACCGCCCAACGCAGGCCGGTGCATCGTCGTCGTCTGAGGAGACTCCCATGTCGGGTTCACGCTTTTCGCCGCTCGCGCCCGCGGTGCGCCTGATGCACGCCAGTTCCTGGTCCGGCAAGCTGGCCTGGGTGGGCACGCCGCTGGCGGCTTCGCAGTCGGCATGCGCGGTTGCCGCGCTGGACCTGGTTCCGGCGTCCGCCATGAGCGTGGTGCTGGGCACCGGCCTGGCCCTGTTCACCGTGGCCGTGTACCTGGGCCTGGCCTTCCATGCCAGCGTGCGCGGCAGCCTGCGCCTGCTGCTGGACGGGGTCAAGGCCGTCAGCGGCGGCGACCTGTCGCACAAGATCGAGCTGCCGGGCAGCGATGAGCTGGCCACCATCGGCACCGCGGTCGAAGGCATGAACATGCGCCTGTCCTCGCTGGTGGCGGAAATCCGGACCAGCGCGGTGCGGGTGGGCATGTCCGGCCAGCAGGTGGCCACGAGCAGCGAATCGCTGGCGCAGCGCACCGAACAACAGGCCGCCAGCCTGCGGCAGACGGTGGAGACCGTGCAGCAGCTGACCGAGGCGGTGACCGCCAACGCTGCCGCCGCCAGCCAGCTCGACCAACTGACCCAGCGCCTGAGGACCGAGGCCGAGAACGGTGGCACGGCGATGCGCGGCTCGGTGGAAGCCATGGCCGGGCTGGAGGACAGCTCGCGCCGCGTGGGCGAGATCATCGGCGTGATCGACGGCATCGCCTTCCAGACCAACATCCTGGCGCTGAACGCCGCGGTGGAAGCCGCCCGCGCCGGCGAGGCCGGCCGCGGCTTCGCCGTGGTCGCGGCCGAGGTGCGCCAGCTGGCCCAGCGCTCCAGCGGGGCGGCCAGCGAAATCCGCACCCTCATCGCCCGCTCCGGCGAGCAGGTGGAAAGCTCGGTCAAGCAGACCCGCGCGGTCGGCCAGGTGCTGGATTCGCTGGTGGGCGGCGTGCGCAAGGTGTCGCAGTCGCTGCGGGAAATCGCCGAGGCCAGCGCGCGGCAGAGTGGCGAGCTGACGCAGGTTTCGCAAAGCGTCGGTGAGCTGGACGAGATCACCCGGCAGAACTCGGCGATGGTCGAGCAGTCGGCCGAGGCCTCGCAGGATCTGGTGGGCCGCGCCAAGACGCTGTCCAGCGCGGTGGCGTCCATCCGCCTGCGCCAGGGCAGCGCCGACGAGGCGCGGGCCCTGGTGGAACGCGCCGTGGGCCTGATCAAGGCGCGCGGGATGTCCACCGCCGCGCAGGCCTTCCATGCCAAGGACGGCGGCTTCCTGGACCGCGACCTCTACCTCTTCGTCATCGACCGCCGAGGCACGTACAAGGTGCACGGCGCCAAGCCGGCGATGGAAGGCAAGCGCGTGCACGAGGTGCCCGGCATCGACGGCGCACGCTTCCTGCACGACGCCTGGGCCGCCGCGCCCGGCGCCGGTGGCTGGATCGAGTACGACATCGTGAACCCGGAGTCCGGGGCGGTGCAGCCCAAGGCGTCGTTCGTCGTGCAGGTCGACGAGCAGCACTTCGCCGGTTGCGGGGTCTACCGACAATCGGCGGCCACTGCTTTGGCGAGTTAGCAATGCCGATGCAACAACCCGCCAACGCCGCTGAAGGAACTGAAACAGCGCGGCCGTTGTAGAGCCCCCGCCCGCGGAAGGATGATGCCGCCACATTCATCCGAGGGCTTCACATGAAAAATCAACTGCTCCAGCGCGCGTTCGGCGCTGCATGGCTGGCGGCGGCCATGGCCGCTCCGGTCCACGCCGCACTGCTGGTCGACCAACCCGGCAGCAGCCTGCCCGGCTTCACGTCGGCCAACGGCAACAACGGCAGTGGCCGCGCGGTGTTCGACGACTTCACGGTCGGCAGCGACTTCACGCTGACCCGGGTGGAGTGGACCGGCGGCAACGTCTCTTCGTTCAGCGGGGTCGACCCCGCCACCGCGCCGCCAGTGCAGTTCCTGCTCAGCATCCGGGCGGACGACAACGGAAAGCCGAACGACAACCCGCTGCTGGCGCTGACGGCCGGCTTCCAGACCGTCGTCGGCACCGAGCTGTCCGCGTCGAGCGACAAGGTGGTGTACCGCTACGGCCTGGACCTGGCGGCCCTGCCCGCGCTGAACGCCAACACCCGCTACTGGCTGCAGATCACGGCGCTGTTCTCCGATGCGGCGCAATCGCTGACCTGGGATTGGTCGGCAGGATCGGGCGGCAACGGCATCGGCTCTTACTACGACAACGTGGCCGGCGGCTACGTCAACGCCTCCGGTGACCGCAGCTTCTCGCTCTTTGGCGATGCGGCCACCAACGTGCCCGAACCACAGAGCGCCATGCTGCTGCTGCTGGGCCTGGCCGCCGCGGGCGTCGCGCGCGCCAGCCGCCGCCGCGGCCTGTAGCCGCGGCGCGTGCCTGGCGCTTGATCGCCGGCCAGCCCCAGGTCACCACTGGAAGGTGTACAGCAGCGCCAGCATGCCGGCCGTGCTGTCGCGCCGCTCGGTGATCGGGCTGTCGGCCGCGTCGTTCAGCAGCCGGCGGCGCTGCAGCGTGGCCTGCAGGTGCCAGTCGCGGCTGAAGTCGGCTTCGAACTGCAGCGCCAGCTGCGCGCTCTTCCAGCCCGCACGGGCTTCATGGCGTTCAAAGCCCGTGGCCATGGCCTGCTGCGCGGTGACGCCGAAGTAGGCCGCCTGGTAGCGCCGGTCGGCCCAGGTGGCGCCGGGTTCGAGCTTCAGCCGGGCGTGGGGCCCCAGGCGGATGGGCCACGACAGGCCCATCTCCAGCTGCGCGCCGTCGTGGCTGCCCAGCGTGCGCCGCAGCGCGGCGCTCGCCGTGAGGCCGGCCGCGGTGGTGGACCCCATCAGCGCCAGCACCGGCGCGGCCTTCACCTCGCCCATGCCGCGCAGCCGTTCGCCGCCGGGGCGGTAGCCCATCGCGGTGAGCTTGTCGTCGCCGTTGTCGACCCGGCCGGGGTCCAGCTGCAGGGCGGCCCCCAGGCTGAAGGCCGGCTGCTGCACCACCGTCCAGCCCAGGCCCCGGCTGCCCATCTCGAACGTGCCCCAGCGCATGTGCCGATAGCTCACCTGCATGCCCAGCACCGGCTGCACGCGGCTGTCACGGCTGCCTTCATAACGCGGAATGCGCGCGGCACCGGCCAGGACGCCGCCCGACCACCCCGGTGGCGGACCGACCCAGCCCGGCGGCGGCCCATCGGTGGTTTCAGCTGCCTGCGCCTGCACTGCAGCAGCCAGGCAGGCGACGAACACGGTGGCCGTCACGGCCTGCATGCCGGCTCTCACAGCCGCTCCATGCCGCGGCCGGGCGCCAGTTGCACCGGGTAGCCATCGGCGTCGAAGCCACTGCCGGTGCCGAAGCGCAGGTGCTTGCCGCTGACCGCGATCAGGTCGCGGTCTTCCGGCACCTCGGCGGTGAAGAAGTCGGCCGGGTAGTCGATGTCCAGCGACGAGCCGGGCAGGTCCGCCGGTCGGCCGCCGGCGTCCTTCAGCGAGCGCATGCGCACGCGGATGCGCTCCACCTCGGTGCCGTCCACCGTGCGCTGGCCTTCCAGCACGAAGCGGTTGTCCGGGTGCTGGTTGGCGTGCGTTGCGATGGGCAGCCCCTTGCAGTCGTCCGAGCGGTACACCTGCTGCACCATGCCGAAGTGCAGCCGGTCATCGGCGAGGCGCGTGAGCGTGAGGGTGTAGGTGGCGGTCAGCGCCTTGTCGGCCTGGCCTTTCAGGTGCAGGCCGGTCTGCTCGCACCCCGACACCCATTGGCCGGCATAGCGGTCGGCACCATCACCCTTGCCGCCGCCGCAGGCGGTCAACGCCGCGCCGATCAGCCCGGCCATCAGCGCGCCCGTGGCGGCGCGAAAGATCCATCTCGAATTCACTGCGTTGGTCCTGCTCCATGACGATGGAATCAGTCTAGGAACGGGGCCCTCGCAGCAGGGCCGTGCAGGTGGCGAACGGTGGGGATGGCGCCGCGAGCCGTCGATTCATGGCGCCGAGCGTCGGGATGGACCAGGTCATCGGGCGTCGGGGATGCTTCTGCGCACCCGGCCTCGGCAACCTTCACCGTACGGGACGCGGCGGCCACCGACGATGGCCGCTCACATCGGGCGGAAGCGATGGGCAAACAGCCGGCTCACCGGAAGCTTGTCCGGCAGGCCGTGCAGGCGCAGCGTGAGGCGGCCTTCCTCGCCACGCTCGGCCTGGGCGATGTCGCGCGCCTGCACCACCAGGCTGCGGTGCACCTGCCAGAAGCGCGCCGGGTCCAGCCGCGCCAGCAGCTCGCGCAGGGTCATGCGGATCAGCGCCTCGCGCTGCCGTGTCACCACGCGCAGGTACTTGCCGGCGGTCTCGAAATAGACGACGTCCTCGACCGGGATCAGGTGCGTGACCTGCCCCACCGCGGCGGTGATGAGCGTGAGCGGCGGCTCGGTGCCGGCGGGCTGCAGCGACTGCGCCAGGCGCTGGAACTCGTCGCCCAGCGCGGCGCCTTCGTTGGCGGGTGCACTGCTGCCGTCGATCAGCGCCAGCCTCTGCTGCAGCCGCTGCACCGCCTTCTGCAGCCGCTGTTCGCCGACGGGCTTCAGCAGGTAGTCCACCGCCTCGTGCTCGAAGGCCTGCACGGCGTACTGCGCGTAGGCGGTGACGAAGACCAGCTGCGGCAGCGGCGTGCCGTCCGGCCAGTCCTCGATGATGGCCTGCGCCGCATCCAGCCCCGAGCAGGCCGGCAGGTGGATGTCGAGGAAGATGGCCCGCGGCAAATGCTCAAGCGCCAGCGCGATGGCGCTGGCGCCGTTGTCCGCCACGGGCAGCAGGTCGGCCTCGGGCCAGGCCGCCGCCAGCTGCTGCTGCATGCGGCGCGCCAGCGGCGGCTCGTCCTCGACGATCAGGAGGGGAATGCTCATGGGCTCACGCCAAGGTCATGATGAATCGGGGAAGCGCGGCAGCAGCAGCGTGGCGCGCACACCGTGCGGCGACTGCGGCGCCAGGTGCAGGCCGGCGCCTTCGCCGAAGCTGCCCACCAGGCGCTTGCGCACGTTGTCCAGGCCGATGCGGCCGGTGGCAAAGGGGTCGTCCACCTGCAGGCCGATGCCGTCGTCGCTGACCTCGATCAGCAGCCGCTCGCCATCGACACGCGCGCAGACCTGGACGCGCCCGCCCTGCGGCTGCGGGTCCAGGCCATGCTTGACCGCGTTCTCCACCAGCGGCTGGATGGTCAGCGGCGGCACACGCACACTTTCAAGGTTATCAGGCAGGTCCAGGCGCCACGCCAGGCGCGGGCCCATGCGCACGGCCATCAGCTGCAGGTAGTGCTGCAGCAGGTCGAATTCCTGCCGCAGCGTGACCAGCGGCTGCAGGCTCACCTGCATGCTGGTGCGCAGCAGCTCGCTCAGCGCCTCGATCAGTTGCTGCGCGCGGGCCGGGTCTTCGTCGATCAGCGCATGCGCATTCGCCAGCGAGTTGAAGAGCATGTGCGGCTCGATCTGCTGCTGCAGCAGCTGCAGCCGCGCGCTGGTGGCGCGGATGTCGGCGTTCTCGGCGCGCAGGCGTTCGGCCAGCAGGCGGTCGCGCTGGGTGAGGAAGTGCACGGCGATCACCGAGGCCAGGGCGGTCAGCAGCAGGATGGCCAGGCCCGCCGGCTGGATGAGCGCGGGCAGCGAGGCCAGCGGGCCCGGGGCGCCCACCAGCCAGGCGGCCAGCGAGCCGCCCGCCACCACGCCGGCCGGAATGGCCAGCATCGTGACCAGGCCCAGCTTCAGGACGCCGGGCGGGCGGCGCCACCACCAGGTGAGGCGCGGCCATTCGATCAGCGCGAAGACAGTGAGGCCGATGCACTGCGAGTACAGCGCGTCGATGCGCAGCGCGACGAGGCGCTGTGCCAGCGGCGCCGCGGGCACGGCCGCGAGCGCGAAGGCGGCCAGCAGCACGGTGATGCCGAGGTTCATCAGCACCACGAAGCCGGTGTCGCGCAGCAGCGTGCGCCACCGGCTGTCGCTGGACCGCGTGCCTGCCATCGTTCAGCCGGCCGGCACGAACTGGCCGTGGATGCCCAGGGGCAGCGCATACGGCAGCGTGGCCTGCGCCAGCGGTCCGTCGGCCACGTGGGCGGCGTCGAACACGCTCAAGGTGGTGCGGCGCTGGCGCCAGTCGTAGCTGGTGCCGACCAGCCAGCCGCGCTCCTCGGCGTCACTGCCGGGCGCCGGCACGAACACGTGTTCCTCGGCGATCACGCCGCCGCCGTAGCGGTATTCGTCCACCTGCGCGGTGCGCTGGTCGACGCGGCGCACGGTGTTGAAGCCGAACAGCTCGCCCTCGCCGCCCTGCCGGCCCATCAGGTACAGGTAGCGGCTGGCGCGGCCGGTGCGGCGCGGGTCATAACGCGGAAACTCCACGGTCCCGTTCAGCGGCACGGTGCTGCGTACGGTGCCTGCGGCCAGGTCCACCTCGTGCTCGGTCCAGCGCGTGCCGGGGTAGGCCAGCAGCGAATGGTCCATCACGTCGCCCGCGCGGCGCATGAAATCGGGGAAGTTGTCGTAGCTCACGGTTCCGAAACGCAGGGTGTTGCCCTCCTCCCAGGCATTGCCCAGGTGGAAGACGCCGGTGGCCGGGATGTCGATCTGGCGCACGGGCTTGAAGTCGGCCTTGTCCACCACCAGCACCTGGCCCGGCTGGCCGGCTTGCCAGGCGTAGTGTCCAACGAAGGACAGTGTCGGATCGTCGGTGTGCGGCAGGTAGCGGTAAGGCATCAGCACGAAGACCAGGTAGCGCTCGGTCATCGCGAAGTCGTGAACCATGTCCGCGTTCGGTGCCGGCACGAAGGCCTGGCGGCGCAGCGCCCCGGTGGCGTCCAGTTCGTACAGCGCCAGCGCGCCGGCACCGGGCAGGTAGCCGAAGCTCCACACGTGGCCCGCGCCATCCACCCGCGGGTGGGCGGAGAACGGCATGTTGTCGATCTGCGGCGCAAACACCTTGCGGCCCTTGGTCTGCAGCGTGGCCGGGTCCATCGCGTAGGGCACGCCACCTTCCCACAGCGCCAGCAGCTCGCCGTTCAGCATCAGCGTGTTGATGTTGGCGGTGTTCATGTCGTCGGGGCCGCGCACCGCCGTGCCGGGCAGGCTGGTGCCGAAGCCCGGCGCCAGGCGCTTGCCGGCCTGCATCTCGGCCTGCAGCTTGCGCGTGCCGATCAAGCGCCCGCGGTGGACCAGCTTGCCTTCCTGCAGGCGCAGCGCGTGCACCATGCCGTCGCCGTCCAGCCAGTGGTGGTAGGCCACGCCGCCCAGGTTCATCAGCGCCGGGCCGTTGCGGTACAGCGTGCCGCGCAGGCCGGCGGGCACGCGCATGGCCACCTCGCTGTCGAACTCGGCGGGCACGCGGCGGAAGCTGCTCTTCCATGCGGTGTCGGCCGAGCGCAGGTCGACGTCGTCGCTGTCGCGGAAGGGCTTCCAGTAGAGGTTGCCGGCGGCGGCCAGGCCGGGCGCGGCGATAAGCGGCGCGGCCGTGAGGCCGGCCATGAAGTGGCGGCGGTGCATGCGCTTCCCTTGAGATGAGATGGGCGCATGCTAGGAACGGGGGCCCCGGTGCCGGGCTGCCAAGGACGCGAAGCGCCTGCACGAGGCCGCGAACGGTCGCCGGATGGCGGCGAACGTCGCGGGCCTGCCGCGGCCTGGCCGCCTTCAGTCGCGATCGGCCGGCGCGTGCGCGGGCAGCGCACCGCCGGTGACGGGCGGTTCCTGCGACAGCGTCGGTGCGCGTTGCATGCCCGGCTTCTTCTCGCGCACCAGGTAGCTGTACAGCACCGGCACCACCACCAGCGTCAGCAGCGTGGACGTGATGACGCCACCGATGATGGCGCGCCCCATCGGCGCCTGGATCTCGCCGCCGTCGTTGAGCGCCAGGGCCAGCGGCAGCATGCCGAAGACCATGGCCGCGGTCGTCATCATGATCGGCCGCATGCGGATCAGGCCGGCCTGCAGCAGCGCGTCCGCCACGCTGGCGCCCGCCTTGCGCGCATGGTTCGCGAAGTCCACCAGCAGGATGGCGTTCTTGGTCACCAGGCCCATCAGCATCACCAGGCCGATCATCGAGAACACGTTCAAGGTCGAGCGCCAGAAGAGCAGCGCCAGCATCACGCCGATCAGCGCCAGCGGCAGCGAAGCCATGATCGCGATCGGCTGCAGGAAGCTGCCGAACTGGCTGGCCAGCACGATGTAGATGAAGATGGCCGCCAGGCCCATGGCGGCCACCATGCCACCGAAGGCTTCCTCCTGGTCCTTGGTCTGGCCGCCGACGTCGAAGCTGAAGCCCGGCGGCAGCGTGGTCTCCTTGATCAGCTTCTGCACGTCCGCGCCCACGTCGCCCGCCGGGCGGCCCTGCACGCCGGCAAAGATGGCTTCGCGCCGCTGCAGGTTCTGGCGGCGGATCACGTCGGGGTTGGTCACCGCCTCGATCGTCGCCACCGTGTCCAGCGCGATCGGCGTGCCGTCCTTGGCGAAGGCCACGGGCAGGTTGCGCATCTGGTCCACGCGTTCGCGCTGCTCTTCGGGCAGGCGCAGCAGCACCTCCACCTGCTGGCCGTCCGGCGTGGTCCAGTGGGTCGCCACCTCACCGTTCACGTAGGCGCGCAGGCTGGACGCCAGCTGCGGCGCCGTCAGCCCCAGTTCGCGCACGGCGCCGGGCTTCAGCCGCACGGCGTAGGCCGGCAGGCCGGGCTTGAGCGACAGGTCCACGTCGGTGATGCCGGGGATCTTCTTGATCTTCTCGGCGAAGTCGGTCGCGATGCGCGACAGCCCTACCGGGTCGCTGCCCAGGATGGCGACGTAGATGGGCTTGTTGAAGCCCACCGACACCTCGATGCCGGGGATCTTGCGGATGGCCTCGCGGATCGCGTCTTCCACCTGCTTCTGCGTGCGGTCGCGCTGCTTGCGGTCCACCAGCGCGATGTTCAAGGTGGCCTGCCCGCGGCCCACGGCAAAGCCCTGACCTTGGCCGCCCACATTGGTTGATATCGTCTTCACCTCCTTGAAGGCCGAGACGATCTCTTCCACCTGCCGCACCTTGTGGTCGCTGCGCTCCAGGCTGGAGCCGACCGCCATGCGCAGGGACAGCTGCGTGAAGCCCTGGTCGGTCTCCGGCACGAACTCGCTGCCCACCAGCGGCGCCAGCGCCAGCGCGCCGGCGAAGCTGGCGATGCCCACGCCGAGGACCACGCCGCGTGGCGTCAGCGTGCCGCGGCGCCACATGCGCGGGTGGCTCCCGTCGCGCTTCCCCTGTGCATCGAAGGGCCGCGCGAACGTGGGCCACGGCATCTTCCAGCGCCGCGCCGAGAAGGCCCAGCGGATGAGCCGTTCATAGATGCCGTGGCACAGGTCCATCACCCGATCGGTCGCGCGGATGGCATGGCCGATGACGGGCAGCTTCACCAGGCGCGCCGAAGGCGGGTCCTTCCAGATGCTGGACAGCATCGGGTCCAGCGTGAAGCTGACGAAGAGGCTCACCAGCACCGCCACCGCCACGGTGATGCCGAAGGGGTAGAAGAACTTGCCGATGATGCCGCCCATGAAGGCCACCGGCACGAACACCGCGCAGATGGCGAAGGTGGTGGCCATCACCGCCAGGCCGATCTCGTTGGTGCCGTCGGCCGCCGCGGTGTGGTGGTCCTTGCCCATGCCGACGTGGCGCACGATGTTCTCGCGCACGACGATGGCGTCGTCGATCAAGAGGCCGATGCACAGGCTCAGCGCCATCATCGTCATGAAGTTCAGCGTGAAGCCGAAGGCGTAGACGGCGATGAAGCTGGAAATAACGGCGATCGGTAGCGTCAGCCCGGTGATGATGGTCGAGCGCCAGCTGTGCAGGAACAGGAAGACGATCATCACCGTCAGGATCGCGCCCTCGACCAGCGTGTGCTTCAGGCCTTCGAGCGAGCCTTTCACGAAGTCGCTGTTGGCGTAGATCAGGCGCAGTTCCACGTCCGACGGCAGCGTCTTGCGCACCTCTTCCATCGCGGCCTTCACCGCCTCGCCGGTGGCGACGATGTTGGCGTCCTGCTGCTTGAAGATGTTGAAGGTGACGGCGCGCTGGCCGTTGATGCGCGACAGCGAATCGAATTCCCGCTCGCGCTCCACCAGCTGGCCCAGGTCGCCCAGGGTCAGCGCCAGGCCGTTGCGGCGGGCGACGACGAATTCGGTGAACTGCCTGGGGTCGCGCGCACGGCCTTCCACGCGCAGGATGGCATCCGATGCTGAATCGGTCAGCAAACCCACCGGCTGGTCGACGTTGGCCTCGCGCAGCGCCTGCGCGATCTCGCCCGGCGTGATGCCGTAGGCCCGCAGCCGCGCCGGGTCCAGGTTGATGCGCACCTCGCGCACCGCCATGCCGGTGATGTCGACCTGCGCCACGCCGTCCACGCGCAAGAGCCTCTTGCTGACGTTCTGATCCGCCAGCATCGATAACTCGCGAGACGAGCGGCCCTTGCTCATCAGCGCCATCACCACCACCGGCTGCGCGTTGTCGTTGTTGAAGCGTGAGATGGTGGGCGGCTTGGCGTCCTTGGGCAGCTGCGACTGCACCTGCGCCAGGCGGTCGCGCACGTCCTGCATGGCACGGCCCATGTCGGTGTTCAGGCTGAACTCGACGCTGGTCTGGCTGCGCCCCTCGAAGCTGCGCGAAGTGATGCGCTTGACGCCCGCGATGCTGTTGAGCGACTCCTCGATGACCTTGCTGATCTCGCGCTCGGACGCTTCCGGCGAAGCGCCGGGATAGGCCACGTCGATGAAGGCGCCGGGGAAGGAGATGTCGGGCATCTGCTCGACGCCCAGGCGGTTGTAGCTGAAGAGGCCCAGCACCAGCAGCGCCACCATCACCATGGTGGCGAAGACCGGGTTCCGGATCGAGACCTTGGTGATCCACATGGCGGCTCTCCCGAGGCGGTCAGCGGTTCACCGTGGCGCTGGACGCGGCCGCCGAGGCCACCGCCGCCTGCTTGCCCGCGCCGATGGTCGCCTTCGTGCCCTCGCGCAGGTTGTCGAAGCGCATCGCCAGCACCTGGCTGGTGTTGCTGATGCCGGTCAGCACCTCCACACGGCCATTGGCCTCGTCGCGCCGGCCCAGCGTGACGGCACGCCGCATCAGCGCACCGCCCTCGATCAGCCACACGTGGTCCTGGCCCGAGGTGTTGCCCACCGCCTGGATGGGCACCGAGAGGCGCTGCTGCGGGTCCTGCAGTTCGACGCGGGCCAGCGCGTACTGGCCGGCGCGCAGCGTCTCCTTCGGGTTGTCGATCGCGATCGTCACGCCGATGGACCGCGTCCCGGGCTCGGCCGCCGGTGCAATGCGCACCAGGCGCGCCGCCACCGGCTTCTCCACGCCCTCCACCCGCACCTGCACCGTCATGCCGGGCGCCAGCGCGCCGACCTCGTGCGTGCCCACGCTGCCGGCCAGCTCCAGCTGGCGAATGTCGACGATGGTGAAGAGCTGCTGCTCGTTGCTCACCTTCTCGCCCGGCAGCACGTGCCGCTTGGCGACGATGCCGGCGATGGGCGCGACCAGTGCCGCCTCGCGCAGGCCGACGCGGGTCATGTCCAGCGAGGCTTGGGCGGCGTTGAAGGCGGCGCGGGCGGTTTCCACCTGCGCGCGCGAGTTGTCCAGCGCATTGGGCGAGATGAAGTTCTGCGCCGCCAGCCGCTCGTTGGACGCATGCGTGCGCTCGGCCTGCGCCAGCGTTGCACGCGCCGATTCGACGTTAGCGTTCCGTTCCGCGACCCGGTTGGAGAGCTCTGCCAGGTCGATGCGGCCCAGGGCCTGGCCCGCGCTGACACGCTGGCCTTCGGCCGCCTGCAGCGCCAGCAGAGTGCCTGCTGCCTTGGCCCGGACGATCGCCGTGTTGGGTGCCACCAAGGGGCCGGAGAACTCGATCGAGCGCGGCATGCTGGCCAGCGTGGGCGTCACCACCTCGGCGGGGCGGAACTCCAGCGGCGGCGCCGAGGCCGCCCCTTTGGCGGCCTGCGCGGAGGTCCCGGTGTCCTTTGCACCCGCCTGCCTTTGCATCAGCACCACGCCCGCAGCGATGCCGATCGCCACCACCGCCGCAATGCCACCCCCGATCGCCCGGCTCCTGCGCATACCCCGCTCCTTTCACGCCTTGTGGGCGCTTATCTCGAATGCGGGCGCAGTCTAGGCTTCGGGTGCGGCAGCGCATCCACCGCTGCGACGAAGCGCGGCTTCCGGGCGACGAAGCGCAAAGGCGGCCGATCGCCGGGTGGAA